>DATDAE010000095.1:0-14252 GCA_036525565.1 Candidatus Altimarinota bacterium | reverse complement strand
CTTTTTCGCTCAAGGCGACTAAACGAATATTCCGACCTAATCTTTTCACCAAACGTGTGCTCGATCCTCAGACCGGACGAACTCGAAAGGTAAAATTATCGGCTAAAGCCATCCGAACTTTGAAAAAATGGGCTAAAGAAGCCCTTGTAGTAGCACAAGAAAGTGCCGCCGATGCAACACCAAAAACACCGGAAGTTGATACTAAAACTGAAAAACCAGCGGAAATGAAAGCCCCTGCCAAGAAAAAAGGTCCCGGGAGCAAATCTGGAAAATAAGTATTAGGTATTAAGTATCAAGTATTTAGGTCTACACATTTTAGTTTTCCTTAATACCTAATACTTACCCCTTAATACTATTTGTGCGCATGTCTCACAAAATCATTATCCTCGAAAACATCAGATCCCTCCACAATGTAGGCTCTATTTTGCGTACAGCTGATGGCGCTGGATTTGATAAAGTCATCTTGGGAGGCTACACCGGATGCCCCCCTGATCGCCGGATAGAAAAGGTCTCTTTGGGCGCCGAAAACTTTTTAGACTGGGAAAAACAAGAAGATCTAGAAGCTTATCTAAAAACGATCAAAAAGGAAGGCTACAAAATCCTCGGACTCGAACAAACCTCTCTATCTCAAGATCTCTTTTCATACGAAACCCAAGACGAAAAAATAGGCCTCGTGGTCGGCAACGAAGTAGATGGCATAACCCCTGAAATTCTCCAAATGTGTGATACCTGCCTCGAAATACCCATGCATGGAGAAAAGGGATCTTTGAATGTATCCATCGCAACAGGTATAGCCATGTATAAGCTAGCCTAAACCTTTTTTTTGTGGTAAAATGATCCATAATGAAAGTTTACCAAAACCACGCTGACAAAATTTATGAAGTCCAAAAAAAGGGGCTCGAACAAAAAGCCTCGGATCTCTTTTTAGCCTCAGGCCAAAAACCAAGCTTTAAAATAAGAGGAAAAGTGGTTTTTGATGAAAAGGCTCCAGTCTTAGAAGAAGCCGTCTTGCTCGCCTATCTCCAAAACATATTAACCGATCGAGATTACAATATTTTTAAAGAAGAATTGGAGCTCAATACTTCGGTTACGATTGATGACATTTCTCGTTTTCGAGTCAATGCCATACATCATCTCAATGGAATCTGTATCACGATGCGTTATATTCCCGCGGAGATTCCTACATTCGAAGACCTCAATCTCCCCGAAGCCCTCAAGCAAATCATCGATTTCCCCAATGGGCTTGTCTTGATCACCGGTCCCATGGGCGCGGGGAAAACCACCACGCTCGCTTGTCTGATCAATATGATCAACCGACATCGAAGTCGTCATATTTTGACGGTGGAAGACCCTATCGAATATTTGCACCAAAACCAAACTTCGATGATCGAACAAAGGGAAGTTGGTGTCCATACAAAATCTTTTAGCGCGGCGCTCAAGTCATCGCTTCGCTCAGCGACTGATGTTATTTTATTGGGGGAGATGCGGGATCTAGAAACCATGTCTCTCGCTATGACCGCCGCCGAAACGGGTAATCTCGTCCTCGCCACAGCACATACCAATGGAGCCCAAGAAACCATTGATCGGTTGATCGATGTTTTTCCTTCCAACCAACAAAATCAAATCAGACAACAGCTCTCGTCTTCTCTCCGTGCGGTGGTATGGCAACACTTGCTTCCCTCGCTCCAAGATCAATCCGCTCGTATTCCGGCCTTTGAGATCATGTTTAAAAATTATGCCATCGCCAACCTGATCCGAGACGGCAAAACCCATCAAATCAAGTCTACCATCCAAATGTCTGGTCAACAAGGGATGATGTGCATGGAAGAACATCTCAAAATATTGGTTGAATCCAAAGCCGTGTCCAAAGAAGAAGCGCTCAATATACTCCCGCTCGAACGTCGTAACGACCTAGAACACAGTCTCGAAGAAAGTCATACTCGAGGTAATTAGTGGCCCAAAATCAAACCCTTGTGTCATAAAATAAATTGTGAAAGCCGCTACAAAAGGAACCGTCAAATTATCATCCAGATAAAAGGGACCTATTTTGATATCAAACGTTTCGACGATCAACGCCAAAAGGGATGCCGCAAAAGCTTGATAGAGGGATACAAAAAATTGAGCGGCGAACGTACCCATAATCACCCCGATACACAAACCCGAAATCAGCTTACGCTTATTCCAAGGAATGGCTTTTTCATTGAACCTGGGGGCCATATAGTGATTAAAAGAATCCCCTACCGCCAAAATCAAAATAGAAGCGTAGGCTATTTTTATGTAGGGCCCATTGAAAACCAGAAAAATAAAAAACACACTCAGGAAAAAATAGAAAGCGCCCCTTCCCGGAAATTTTCGATCTCTAGGTCTATCAAACCGTTCTAAAACATACGAAACAATAGGTATTTTATAATACTGAGAAAGCAAGGATACAGCGAGTCCTAAAATCAAAACCCCTCCTAGATAGCGCAGTCTCAAGAGATCGGCCCAATGCAGAAAAACGAATAAAAAGCCGGTTACCAGATGAAACGTTTGACGACGAAATTCACGCTCCTCCCATTTTTGGACAATCCATTTCTGGATATCGGGGTTACTAAAAAAGCTCCCAATAAGGCCCCCCAAAAAAATCCCAGCCGCAATATCAGAAGGGTAATGTACGCCCTCATAAACCCGACCAAAACCAATAAAAAGAGCCCACCAAAGCCAGAATACCCCAATCGTTTTAGAAATACGAAAAAATGGGATCGTGAGAGCAAAAGCCGCCGCGGTATGACCAGAGGGGAAACTATAAGAAGCAATATCCACTAAAGGTTGAATTTCCAAAACCATATATGGACGAGGCATTTTGAAATAGGCCTTGGATATAGCCACCGCCACAAGGGTCACCGATACCGCAAAGAGTGCTGGAACCAGCTTACTTTTGTGGTCATCATTGCGATACAGTCGCCAAAACATGATCACCCCCACCGCGCCAATAACGGCGTAAATAAGCTGTTCGGTCAAAAATACAAAAAAAGTATCGAGCCACGGATTACGCAGTGGTTCAAGCCAACCAAAAACTTCATAATCTAAGGCTCTCCCAATCCCCAGAAGAAAGAGAAAAATGCCGAGCCACAAAAACAACTCTCGTTCAAAAGCCTTCAAGGCGGCTTGTCGAATCCACTGGTAACTTTGTTTCATGCTTTGTCCATTCTAGCGCAAATAAAATATTCTGACATCCTCAGATTTACAAAAGACCTTCTTTACCTGAAATCTTCATGAAGATTTCAAGTTTTCGAAGTGGTAAAAATAAATAGGCTCGCTTTATGCGCTTAAAGCTCGATCCATCTCAAATTCCTTTTTTACTAGCTTTTCATAGGCATATTCGACTCACCCATGCCAGAGCCCAGAACCTGAATGACTATTTCCAGGGAGATTTTGAAAAAGCTTGGAAGAGCTCGCTCCTAGAGCTCCAAAAAGCTGGATTGGATCACAAAGGGTTGAAAAAATGGGAATTATCTCACACGCATATCTCCCCACAAAAAGAATTCGAGGATCTGCAGACAAAAAATATACAGATCCTGCTTCGTGGCCAAAAAGGCTATCCACTCTCCCTTGACCATATGCATGACCCCCCTCCCATCCTTTTTATGAAGGGAAATCTCTGTCCACAAGATTTCCCAAACCTTGGGGTAGTTGGCTCTCGAAAGATCACGCACTATGGAAAAAGGGCTTTGGAGCATCTTATCAAACCCATCATTCAAAGCGGGGTGACTATCACCTCTGGCCTCGCTTTTGGGACTGACTTTTTGGCCCATCGCACAGCAGTAGAAAATGGAGGACGAACCATCGGAGTTCTCGGGAGTAGCCTTGATCATATCTATCCTAACGCTCATCAAAAATGGGCCGAAAAAAATCTAGAAGAAGGCCGTCTTGTGCTACTTTCTGAATCACTCCCCCATACCCCACTGCTCCCGGAGCATTTCCCCATTAGAAATCGTATCATCGCCGCCCTCTCTAAATGCCTCGTCATCATCGAAGGCACCACCAAGTCGGGAAGTCTGATCACCGCACGCCTTGCTAACGATCAAGGTAAAGAGGTTTTTGCGCTGCCCGGCGATATATTTTCATGCCAATCCCAAGGGCCCAATCAGCTTATACTCGAAGGTGGAGCCCACCCTCTCATTAGCACCGAACAATTGATCGAGTATCTGGGCTTAAAGCCGTCAAATTCAGCGCAATCAGCTCAATCCGAGATCCCATCCTGTGGTATAGAAGCCGATATTTTGGCGTGCTTTGAGGGCTCCAACATCTATCACATTGATGCCATCAAACGAACCACCCACGTACCCCAACACCAACTTACCTCAACCCTTATCTTGCTTGAGATGAAAGGTCTTGTGAAAAATATTGGAGGCCAGCAATACCTTAAAACCCTCTAAATCATGAAAGCTTATTTGCCCCTCATCATCAATATACTGCTACTCTTGATGGGATTTTTTATCGGCCAAACCTCAAATAAAAATACCGAGACTCATGAAAGCATCAAACCACTCCAAACCATACGAGAGATATCAGTCATACAACTACAAGAACGCATAAGTGATCAGCTCAAAATCAATATTTCTGGACCCGTACGCCTCGTCCTCAATGATCAAACGATCCAAAAAGAAGGCGATCATCTCATCCCCCTAGGACAGATCCCCGGAGGAGAAGATCTAAAATTTGAAGCTTTTCCTTATACGGGGAATGCCAAAACCATGAAATTTTACCCATCCACGAGCCAATTTGCCAGAGGTACCAAGTATCAATATCGTCGATTTTTTCCGTCTAAAAAAGCTGCACTCGAGGCAGGTTTTATAGCTAGTAAACTCGTGAAATAGGTTTATAAATCAGCCAGTGTCGGTTGTCCCTCCGCCGTCTTATTTTTTTCGTCCAAAGCATAAAAGGCCCCCCAAGATTTATCGCCTATGCTTTGACGTCCCACTTTTCCCAGCTTGCCCATCGTGGTGAAAATGCCATGAATATGGGGTGGGAAATCATTCACAAATTCTAAAAAGAGATCCAATGCCTCTTGAGTATCGACCGTAACCGAAAACTTATAAATCGAAGGCTCAAGGACATACATCCCTAACATGATGGTTTCTAAATCCTCCGGCACCCCCTGGTAGTCATGAAAGCTCAGCCACAATCTCTCATGAGGGAAAGGCGCCATAATCTTGAGAGGATTTCGAGCAATATCAAAGTCCACTCCGTCCCCTCCGAATTTGAGGAAATGATCGAGTATTTGGCTTTTTTCCAGTGAGGTTCCTTTGAACTGACCTCCTTCTTCGACGGACTTGCAAACCCCCAAAAAAAACTCCGATTTATCTTTTCTAAAATCTTCAAAGTCCTCTAAAAAAGTATCCAAATCTTTAATTTGATCCAGCCACACCTCGATAACATGAGCTTTCCCAAGGGTTTTTTTATACTGAGCTTCAAAGCTTTTGATGTCACTGGACTTGAGGGGGACTATCACTTGCATACAGCAGGGAGACCAAGAAGTAGTACAATCGTAATAATACCTTGAACCGAAAAATTGGCAATATTAATCCTCCCGGAAGTATGAAAACAGTTGGTCGAGAAACCTTCGTACCCTATAATCACCATGATGACTATCTTCCATCTTGGTGTTCTCGGTGCCGCGCTCATCCTGATCGCATTTCTTTTGAACCAACTCCATAAATGGAAAGACACTTATTTCGTTTATGATTTCTTTAATTTTATAGGGAGTACTTTTTTGGTGATTTATGCGGTCGATGGGAAAGTCTGGCCTTTTGTGGTTTTAAACGGCATCTGGGCTTTGATGTCACTGCGAGATAGCATCACAGACCTCCAAAGAAATAGCCACAAACGTAAAGGTGGTTTTTGGGAAAAATGGATGATGTAAGTATTAGTTTTTACTCCTCCTCAACGATCTTGATATGCTGTTCTGTGAGCTGTTTTTCAGGCATCGGTGAAGGGGCTCCGAGCATCATGTCTTGCGCCGATTGATTTTTTGGAAAGGCGATCACTTCTCGGATATTGGGTTCTCCGGCAAAGAGCATCACCACTCGATCCAGTCCCATTGCACAACCTCCATGAGGCGGACAGCCATACTGGAAAGCTTTGAGCATATGACCAAACTTGAGTTGAATCTCATCCTCATCCATCCCAAAAACTTCAAAAATAGAATGCTGCAAATGCTGATCATGAATCCTGACAGAGCCGCCCCCTAATTCGACACCATTGAGTACGACATCATACGCATACGCTTTCACCGACATCGGATCTGACTTGAGCCGCTCTCGATCTTCTTTATAAGGCATGGTAAAAGGATGATGCGCGGCTTGAATGGTACCATCTTCTTTTTTTTCAAACATCGGAAAGTCCGTCACCCAAAGATACGCAAAATCATCAGGATTTCTCAGTCCAAACTTATCGCCCACCGCCAAACGAACTTGGCCAAGGGGTTCTGTGGCTTGCAAAAAATCACCGGCTCCAAAGAAAATTAGATCACCTTCTTTCGAACCTGTTTTCTGTACCAATGTGGCCAAAAACTCCGGCTTTGAATTTTTCATCACAGGGCCTGAATCTTCCCCGACTCGCACCCAGGCAAGGCCCCCTGCCCCGTGTTTTCGAGCGAGATCAGTGAGATCATCGATATCTTTTCTGGATAATTTAGTGCCATCTTCTACTCGCATACAAAACAAACGTTCACAGCTCTCAAAAACTCCAAACCCACAACCCGCTTTGTCTTCTGTCAGGTCGGTAAAAGACATATCAAATCGAATATCGGGTTTATCCGAACCGTACTTTTCCATGACCGATTGCCAGGTCATGCGTTTGAATTTGCCGTTTTCCAGATACGATTCCCAGTTTTTCCCTGGGGCACACTTCTTAGTAAGTTCATGAAAACAGCCCTCGATCACCGAGATGATGTCTTCTTGTTCTACAAAACTCATCTCGATCTCAAATTGGGTAAATTCCGGCTGACGATCCCCTCGGAGATCTTCATCTCGGAAACATCGAGCCACCTGAAAATACTTATCAACGCCCCCCACCATCAAAAGTTGTTTGAGTTGTTGAGGCGATTGGGGCAAAACATAGAAATTGCCCGGATGAATCCTCGAAGGCACTAAATATTCTCTCGATCCTTCTGGCGTTCCCTTGACCAAAATAGGAGTTTCTATTTCGAGGAAACCGCCTTTATCAAAATAGTCTCGAATCACTTTTACCATATTATGGCGTAACGCAAGATTCTGCTGCATTTTTGGCTTTCGGAGATCCAGATATCGGTACTGCATCCGAAGATCTTCTCGGATTTCTTCTTGGCTATCGATTTCAAAAGGGGGCGTTTTCGACTCTGACAAAACTTCGAGTTCATGTGTAATCACTTCTATGTCCCCCGTATCAAGCCTGGGATTCTCCAGTCCATCGCCTCGATGACGAATATGACCTTTAACACACAAAACCCATTCCGATCGTACCGATTCAGCCAATTTGTGGGCCGCTGGATCACTCTGCGGATCAAAGACGATTTGAGTGATCCCATATTTATCTCGCAAATCTACAAAGATAATACCTCCATGATCTCGACGATTATTGACCCATCCACAAAGCGTGGTTTGTGTACCAATATCGGTTTTTCGGAGCTGTCCACAGGTATGCGTGCGAAGCATGATTTTTGAGTTAAAAAAAAGACCACATCAAGTGGCCACTGATTTTGGATATCAATGACCCGAGGGTTTAGTCGTTATCGTTGATAGATAAAATGCCCATAAGCAAGGGAGATTGTAGGGAGGGGATAAGAAAAAGCAAATTTCTAAAAATCGCAATGACGAGGTGTCCTGGGAAAAGGGATTACGTCCCGGATATTGTGCATGCCTGAGACATACTGAATAAGTCGTTCGAACCCTAGTCCAAATCCCGCATGCTCAACCCCTCCAAAACGTCGAAGATCTCGGTACCACCACAAATCTGTAGGATCTATGCCTACCGCTTCCATCCGTTTGTCCAGTACGTCCAATCGCTCTTCACGTTGTGATCCTCCGATGATCTCCCCCACGCCCGGAACGAGCAAATCCATGGCGGCCACAGTTTTGCCGTCATCATTGAGTCGCATATAAAAAGCTTTGATATCCTTTGGGTAATCACTGACGAAAACTGGTTTCCCGAGCTTCTGACAAAGCCACTGTTCGTGTTCTGATTGGAGATCAATCCCCCAAGAAACGGGAAACTCAAACTTTTCACCAGATTTTTCAAGCATTTTGATCGCCTCGCCGTAGGGCAATCTTTCGAAATCTGATTTCAAAATAGATTCGAGCCGTCCAATAACCCCCTTCGCAATCCGATCTTCAAAAAACTGCATTTCCTCTGGACACTTTTCCAGCGCCACTTTGAAACAATGTTTCATCATGCTTTCGGCCAAATCCATATCATCCGAAAGATTGGCGAAAGCGATCTCCGGCTCAATCATCCAAAACTCCGCCGCATGGCGAGCGGTGTTGCTATTTTCAGCCCGAAAAGTCGGACCAAAGGTATATACTTTTGAAAAAGCTAAAGCAAAAGCCTCTGCATTGAGTTGTCCACTCACGGTGAGTCCGGCCTTTTTCCCAAAAAAATCATCTTCCGGCTTCCCTCCTGAGTTGGTCGTAACCGTAAACATTTCACCCGCCCCTTCACAGTCACTTCCCGTGATAATGGGAGTATGAACCTGCACAAACCCTTGATCTTGGAAAAAACTATGAATCGCATGCCCGAGGACAGATCTCAATCGAAAAGTAGCTTGAAAGGTATTACTCCGTGGCCTAACATGAGCGATCGTACGGAGAAAATCCATCGAATGGCCTTTCTTTTGAAGGGGATAATCTTCATCACAATCCGCTAGCAACCCGATACGTGAAGCCTTGATCTCAAAAGGCTGTTTATCCCCTGGGGATTCTACGACTTCTCCCTCGATCTCCACCGCACTTCCCACATGCAATTTTGCAATATCCGAAAAATTGGAAAGCGCCGCATCAAAGACCACCTGTATCGGCTTGAAGCAAGTACCATCATGCAACTGCAAAAAACCAATTTCACCGCTAGAGCGAACCGTGCGTATCCATCCTTTTAAGCTAATTTTTTTGCCCAGCAGCGGGGTTAACCCCGCTGTTTGAAACTCATCAAATAACGTTTTTACTTCCATTGAGCCCCATATTGAACATTTTTCATCGGAAATCAAAAAAAATGTTATAACGTTCTCCGCAAACAAAAGCCCAGAAAGATTTCTAATTATTGACTAAATAATATAATTAAATATAAATGCAATAACATGAAAGAGTCTTTGGATTGGGGAGATCTACGAGAAGAAGCCGACGAGGTTTATGCCGCTTTGCGTGCCGGAGACTCCGCTGATTTTTCAGGGGCTATGGGCGATTTGATAGCTCTTTTCCGCGAAAGAGGTGGCAAAAGATCAATCCCCATATCAGGTATCGAAATCCCAGGCATCAAAAATACTCAGCTCACGATAAAACCTCCACAATCTGATTGTGCTGTCCTTTTGCGCGGTCAGCACTTGGGCAGCACTAAAGTTTTAGCCCAATCTGGGCTCATCGTAAATACCAGGGCTTCAGACTACCCCGTCCCCATCCATCGCCCCGAAATCGTACACTTCAAAACGGCACTCGCCGGACTGGGTGTGGGCGGAACCTTGCGAACGATCAAAGACGCCGTCAATGGCATCGCTCAAAATGAAATGTGCCAAGGGAGCGAACTGGCTTGTTATTATATTCGTCGAGGTTTCTACCCAGTGGGATTAACGGATGATCGATTTATCAATTTTGATTTCGGTCGTGTCCAAGCCATATCGCCCCAGGAGTGGGAGGATCTCATGACCTTCTTGAGGGAAGGCTATGCAAGCCGGGAGCGAAAACCATTCAAGCAAAAAATAGTCTTCGAGTTCTTACCCCAAAAGGCCCAGGAGCTTTATGCCCAAATCACTTCACCAATCCTCGTATGATAGCCATCCAAAAACGATTTGATGAGCCGAGCATTATTTCCCGAAAAATCTTAAATGAATTCGACCTTCCTACGCTCGTAAGCGATGACATAAAAGAAGCTATTGATGAATTTGAATCTCAAGACTTAGTACAAATCACGGTCCAATTCGTACAACAAAACGTGGCCTTAGTCCTCATTCTGGAACGAAATGCAGAAGAGGCTTCTACAAGTGTATTGATCCAAGATGATCATCAAGAAAATCTGGCCTATTGTGTCGCTTATGATAATAAACCTTGTCACTGGGATGAATGGGTCGATAAATCAATGAGAGAGCTTGGAGTCATGACACTACTACGAACTATTATGGAGGAAATCGAAGGCTTTTCTCGCTTCGAAACTGTCGATACAATGGATCGACTCTTTTTCCATCTCAAAAGAGGCTTCGCGCCCGTCTCCAAAGTAAGCTCTGAAAATTTTTATACACATACAGGCCAACAACCGTTAGATGAAGAAGAGGTTTTAGAGCTTCTCGAAAGCCAATTAAGATTCCCCTTTGGGATCAGAATGGAATATAAACCAGAGGCTGCCAAATGTTTTTTAGAAAAATTAATCAGAGCTCTCAAATGATAGAAATAGCCTCCAGATTTGATGAACTGCTCGAAAGACCCCATTTCGAACTTTCGACCATCAAAAGCCATGAGCTTTTAGAGGCTCTCGGAGAACCACTCACCCCCAACCGCATGAAGGTTATCCCCATACAAAGAGGCGATGAGGTTTTTCGGCTGTGTCTCCAAAAAGACGAAAGCGAGAGTGGCAATACTTCGGTAGTCCTGCGTGATTCACTCGAAAGCAAAGGCATCGGAGCAGCTCAAGTTTTGGATAGTGATTATCATTATTATCAAGAAGTTGATGCTCGGTTTGGAAGACAGGGAGTCGGTTCCCTCGTACGAACAGTTCTGGAAAAAATAGAGCGAGCCCTTGATTTTGAAAGTTGCGCCTCTACAGATAGCCTCTTATTTGATCTACGGAGAGGATATGCCCCCATTGGTATGTCTGAACCAGATGCAGGGGAAGATTGGAACTCTCTTTTTTGCTCTGATCATCGAGAGTTTTTAGGAAAAGAACGAGCCAGGCTGATACTCGCTTTGAAATACAATCAGATCACCCGAAACACTATTGCGTTCGAATGGCCAGAATTCACCGTAAGATCAAAATATGATCCGAGCGCCGCTCGGGCTTTTTGGGCGGAACTTGAGCAACTCCAGAATCCTGACTTTGGGGAATTGACTCCTGGGATGAACGATTTTAGATTAGAGCCGTAAATCATGACTATAGAAATCCAAACACGATTTGATGAGCCCCATATACTTCAATGGGAGAACCCTAAGGATAAATTTGGCACTCCAGCCATAGTCGACCCCGATATTATCGAAGGGATACATACATTTCAAAGAACTTCCGAACCGCAGAAAATACCTTTAACGTTAGGAGGAAACCCCTTAATTTTAAAAATTGAATTTCACGAATGGGGCGATAATGATCCTCTTATCGTTCAGCTTCTTGAAGGCTCTACATCCTTGGCTCTTTGTGGGGCCGACGATACCTATTCCGAACCGCTTCACTATGGAGAGCTTGTCGAAGCTGAATACAGAAAAATGGGCCTCAATACTTTAATGAGAACTGTCTTGGAGTGTGTGAGAGGGGTGCTCCTCTATGAAATCACAAAGAAGACTGATCGCCTCCTTTTTCTGCTTCGGAGGGGATATATTCCTAGTCATAGCATCCCAGAAGCCGGTCAACGATTCACACAAGCAGAAGATCAGCTATTAGACGAATCCCAACGAAAAGCCCTATTTCAAAAAGCCCAAATTACTTTTCGGACAAGGCAGTCCGAACCACTTGACCATTGGATACGAATGACCCGAAGTCCGCTAGCAGCTCAGGCCCTCTGGGAACAACTACAAGCGAATCAATTCTTGTAAAGCCCCCACCAAAACCTCTTTTTTGGCCTCCAAGCTGGCTTCACTTACCCCCTCTATGCGAACCGAAATCTTGGGCGAAGTATTAGAAGGTCTCACAATAGCCCACTCATCATCGCCAAAAGAAATACGAATCCCATCGATGGTATCAGCCTCTGGAAACTTTTTTTTCATGATCGCCACATAATTCTCCATGATTTGAAACTTCTGAGTATCATCCACCACAAATTTCTCAGCATATTCCCGCATCTTTGGCCAATTGATAGTCACATCTTTGATCAAGGTTGGATCACTTTCTACCGCGCCCAGAAATCGCAAAGAAGCCAGCGCGGCATCATCATGCCCATAAAAATTTTCTCCAAACATAAAATGCCCTGACTGCTCGCCTCCGAGCAAGGCATGATGATGTTCCATCGCTTCTTCGATAAAAGAATGACCGGTTTTACTGCGGATTACCGTTCCTCCAATACCTCGAATTTTAGACGCTAAAGTATCCGAACTCATCGCATCAACGACGACTTTTTCTCCCGGGTTTCTCGAAAGCATATCCGCCGCGAGCACATACAAAATCTTATCCGCATTAAGCAGCGTCCCATCTCTCAAAACCACTCCCACTCGATCGCCATCCCCATCAAAAGAGAGTCCAAAATCAGCGCCTGTTTCGAGTACTTTTCCCTGACAAAATCGTACATTTTCCGCTTCCTCAGGATCGGGTTGATGGTTGGGAAACCGAGCATCTAAATCACAGTAAAGTTCTATGATTTCGTGACCAAAACTTCTCAAAACTTCTGGATAAAAAGACCCAGGAATAGCATTCCCACTATCCAAAACGATTTTCTTTGGAGCTTGATCTCCGACCACTGATTTGAGCTTCGCAATATATCGATCGGCATACCCCGCCGCGTCTAAAACCATTCCCTTAATACTTAACCCTTGATACTTAATACTATTATCTTCCATTAATTGATACGCTATCTCTTTTATCTCCTGGATTTGATCCCCACAGATTGCGCCTCTCCGCCCCGTTAGCTTGAGCCCATTGTCATGCCAAGGATTATGCGAAGCTGAGATCTGAAGTCCTAGATCAAAATCGCCTTCATGAAACGCAAAGTAATTGAGCGGGGTTGTCAGCATCCCTCCCCGTGTCACGAGACAGCCTTCATCCTCAAGACCTTTGATCAAAGCCCCATAGAGGTCGGGCATAGAAAGCCGGCCATCTCCAGACACAAACACTTTGGTTCTTTGGCTCTTTGGTTCTTCGGTTTTTTTGACGTACGTAATAATCGCCTTCCCAAGCACATAAAAACCTTCAGCATCAAAAGCCATATCAGCCTTTCCACGAATATCGTAAGCTCGGAAAATAGTTTCGTTGAGTATCATTATGATCGACTAAGAAAATCCTCTTTATTCATAATATAATTCCCTTCCCCTGGCAGATAATGCGTCGAAGAAAAACAAAGCATCACCGCGTCTGGCGAAAAATTATAGAACTCATGCCAGCAGTCTTTACGCACCACCAATGCTTTGTTTTTGGCGTCCAATAGGATTTCATGGTCTCCCACCCCATCATTGACCAGCGCGGTAATAGAACCACTTGCCGCCACAAATAGTTCGTCTTCAATCTTGTGCGCATGACCTCCTCGCACCTGTCCATCATTGCCAGTGACGAGATAGACTCGTTTGACCTCAAACGGAAAGCGAGAATCCAATTCAAACGGAATGAGATCCCCTCGATCATCTGAAAAATAGGGGAATTCGATAAGTCGATACTTTGTAGTCATGAAAAGTTTGTATTGAACAAATAGATTTTAGGGGAAAAAGCCCATAAAAAACAATTGATTTTGTACTTCCAAAATCCTATAAGGCTGTTAAATGGCATATCTTTCATCCCCAAAACCAAAGCCGATCATCGATCACCCCAAAAATAATCGAGAGTATCGAGACCACCAAAAGCAAGAAAATGGCTTGGCTCTCTATAAAAAGATGGAAGAGGTAGAAACACAAGCCCAAGAGCATGGTTATAAACTGCCTTCCAAAAAGGATTTTGAGACTCTCGAAATATCCAGAGTCTGGTCTAATCAGGCTTACCAAGAGGATCAAGAAAATGGTAAAAAACATGAAGATCAAGGCTTACTCGATCTTCCCACCGGACAAGTTCAAACCTTTGATGGGGTTACCCATAAGGCCGTCATTTTTTTTCCAAAAAGCCTTTATGATAAGATGAATTTTCTTGAACTAAATCATTTTGATCACATTCTCGTAGGAGGTCAGATCAAGTCTTTGAGTGGGTCTCCC
>DATDAE010000094.1:0-4973 GCA_036525565.1 Candidatus Altimarinota bacterium | reverse complement strand
TACTGTTTCTTGTGTGGTTGGCGCAGCGACTTTTTTCTCAGCACGAGATACGGGATCTAACTCTTGATCTATGGGTAACACCATCTTCACCGTACCTCTAGGGAGATCTTCAAAATCACCTTGAGCTTGCGCCTGGAGTATTCCAGTCAGCAATCCCATGAGCAGGCAGAACGTGCAGAATGAGGTTCTCATAGGGCCTTAAAGCAATAGTAGTAGAAATCCTTCTTTGATTTTAATAGGCTTTATCTAAAGCTATCCCCTCAAAGAAATAATTCAAAATGGCCGGATATTTTTCCCCTTTTTGCGCTAACATTCGTGCAGAATTCCCAGAAAGTCCAACCCCGTGACCTTTTTGTTCTAAGCCTTTGTCATAGGGCAACTCTTGGGCTCTCGTCCAAGGATACTGAGAATGCCAAATATCTGAACTCCTCCCGGCGCTTTGGGTGAAATAGGGCCCAATGACCGGAGTTCCATCATAAGTAATAACCTCTCCGTGCGTTTGAGCGACAATTGCTTTTTGTTCTATGTGATAACGCTCCCAATCATACCCAAGATAGAACTGTGAAGTCCTGGGATCATCTTCGAGATCATAGAGCACGGTTCCAAATTTTCGCTTTGAACCACTGTAAACCAAGGCATAACTTCGAGCTAAGACATGAATCGCATGCTTTTTGTGAATGGGCTCCGAAGAGGGTTCTTCAGCCAGTCCCCATAGATATTGTTCCATCGGTAATTCATTGACGATCAAAAGCTTATCGGTACTGGATTTATAAATATTGAGCTGTCTTCGGAACTGATTGTAGGGCGTGGTTCCTAGTCCTCGATCATAATTACTAATTTTCAAAATACCATCTTGGCTAAAGGTTTTGAGCTCTGTCCCACTGACGATAAAGGTCTTATCATCGACTTCTATTTGAACGCCTTCGTTTTTAGCGATGAGTTTTATGACACTATCTGGCGGCGCATCGTAAAGGGTATTATTATGGTTGCTGATTTTAACCCAATCTTTTGAAGTGATATGCGTGAGTCCCCCATCAAATATGGCGAGCTTTATCTTTACCTTGGGGCCATATTGCGTGGCGTCTTCCATGATAGATCTTTGGAGTGGATCTGGCGTGGTATTCCGGCTAATACTAGGAGCGTTTTTAATATCTCGCATAGAAACCCTTGATCTTTTGATAGTGCTGGTCTGGAAAGATTTAAAAAAATTATTGGTGTCTCCTGAGACTTGAATAGGGATAGACATAGAAACACTTTGTTCTTTTACCGCTGCCAAGTTTTCTTGCAGCGCAATATCATAGTGACCATTGGGCGTACCATCTACCCTGAGCTTACTCCTGAAAAGCCCTGAACTACCTGGTCTGACATCTTCCACTGAGATAAAAGGAGTCATAATCATGCCATCTGGCACATTTCCGACTTTGATCGTCGAACCTCTTGGCCAAGAATAATCTGTCCCATTTTTGACACTGACGGTTATGACGGTCGATTCTCCTCGCCTGATAGGTGTGGGTTTCAAAATCTGATCAAACGCAATTTCTGGTATATCCAAGGCTGGGATCTCCGTGTCATCTCGACTCCCTCTTTCGACTGGAACCGCTGTACTTGATCGAGAAATTCTATCACGAGCTGTTGTCCTTCGTCGGCCTTCTATTTGCTTGATGAAAGTGGCTACATTAGTACGTATCTCTGGGAGAATGGTATGCAAATGTTTCCCCGGACAAGCGGTTCCATGCCCCTCAACGGCAACATCTCGATGACCTGAAATATTTCCTGAATCGGTTCCCAAGAAAGTCTGAGATCCTGTTGGATCAATTTTTTCTTGCATCACGATGTGCGCGATCAAGATCTCTAAACTTCGTAGCTGTCGCCTGGTGGGATGCTCTTTTTGAAAATTTCCCATAAGCGCCACTCCCACCGTCCCTGTATTATAAAAAGCCGTATGAGCACCAACTGCTCTGGGACCTCCGGCTCTCCCTTCGTAGACATTTCCCTGTTTATCAATCACAAAATTATAGCCAATATCTCCCCATTCCCGAACCTTAGTATGAAAATAATAAATCGCCCGCATCAAGGTCATCGGAGCGCGCCTCTCATCGACGGCTTCTGCTGTATGATGGATAACAATCTTTTTGATGACTTTGTTTTCTTCGACTGGCCAAAATAAATCTTCTCCATCTAACTTACTCGTCACTATCGTAGGTTTCATAGAAATAGGCAGATTTTCTGCTTCTGGAGGGAGTTTTCGCCCTGCACGAAATACCGTATTAAAAAAACTTTTGAGTCTTAATTTTTCATTAGCGCCCCACTCGGTTCGAGAATAAAATCGAGGTATTTCCCCTGAAATCTCTACACTTTCAAAAAGCTCATCAATCCGAGACGTCGCGACCAGAAGTGGCTCCCCTTGATTGTATACAGGGCCTCCCCCTGCCATAAGGAATAAAGCGGTTAAACCTAGTGTGAAACTTTCAAACATTTAGTATTTATTTCTAGTCTCGTAAAATGTACCTAAAAATATGAACATGGTCAATTTTTTTGTACAAAGAAAAGGCGTTTTCTCAAAGGCATCGGCTGAACAATTTTGAGAAAAAAGTCCGGACTCTGACTGAGTCCGGACTTTAGATGTTACCAATTAGCTATTACCCAATACATGCTGTACCGCTCTTTCAAGTGGTTTATCAATTTTGGCTCGACGCTCTTCAACCGTCTGATCTTCCATTTCAACATCTGGGATGACGCCTTTTTCATGGATCCATCGCCCTTTTGGGCTAAGCCATTTAGCCACGGTGAGTTTGAGGAGTCCACCATTGTTAAAATTATTGATATTTTGGACCGTCCCTTTCCCTAGTGATGGGCTCCCCATGATGGTAGCCTTACCATAGTCTTGGAGCATAGAGGCCACAATTTCTGAAGCTGAGGCGGTCCCTTTGTTTTGGAGTACCACGATATTGGTCATAGATTCTAGAGGCCCGGTTCTTGAGGCTTTGTACGTTTGGGTATTATCTTTGTATTCTACCGAAAATATTTCTCGACCCTCTTTCAAAAATATCTCTCCCACTTGTACCGCTGCAACCAAATAGCCTCCTGGATCATTCCGAAAATCAATCACTAGCCCTTTTGGATTTTTAGGAATCACTTCGGCTTCTATGAGTTGTCGTAATTTGATACCCGTGTCTCGGTTGAACTGGTGTATCCCGATGACGGGTATTCCTTTTTGCCATTCTAGATTGATGGAAGGCACGGTGATCTCTCCTCTAGTGACTTCTATTTCTTCAACCCCCAAATTCCGAGTAATAGCCAATTTGACTTTCGTACCAGCTTGGCCTTTTATGAGACTCGTAATGGTATGAATATCCTTACCTTCGATCGGTTCTCCATCCACTTTATCAACGACATCCCCTGGAAGTAATCCGGCCTCTTCTGCTGGACTGCCTTTGATTGGAGAAATAATAGTGAATTTACCCTCAATCATATCTACATAAGCCCCGATCCCCTCGAAATTCCCATCAAGACTGCCTTGAAACTTGCTGACATCTTTGGGTTGAATATAACTCGAATACTTATCACCCATTTCTTCGACCATGGCGGCAATCGCCGCGTTGACCATAGCTTTCCTTTTTTCTTGGGTAATATCTTCACCGAATCGATAGCTATTGATGAGCTCTCTATAAACCTCTTCTAAGATCTTTCCATCCGGTATGCTGAGCGTATCATTGGTCTTAGTTCTAGTGGTAAGCTGGCTTATGGCTTTAATATTCCGTCCAGTCATCCGACCATTTTGCACATTTGGATTCTCATCGGTAAATCGCTCAGGCTCGGTGGTCGATTCTTTTTTTTCACCCCCTTCTTTAAAATTATAGAGCCACTCAACGGTTTGTCTGCGGGTCAATTTAGCATGAGGGGTAAACGGCTGAAAGTCTTTTTCTTCTATAATATTAGAAGCAAAAGCCGCTTCCAAATAACGTAGGTAGCTACTTCTAGGGGATATCCCGGTTACTTTATTGCGAAAGGCGGGTGTCACACGTTTGGGTGGCAGAATATCTTTTGAAGCCAAGATCGCTTTTATCGCCGCCCCTTGAGTAATCGCATCGTTTTGATTAAACGTGATACGAGCTTCAATAAGTCGCATTTTTACGGCTTGAGAGAGATAAGGCGCCAGTGGGTCGTCTGGGAGAATACCGGCTGGTAAATCCTCCACTTCACCGTCCTTGTCTACGCCCACCTCAGACATCACGAGCTTCCAAAAAAGCCCTTGTGAGATTTGTCGGTCGGCAGAAAACTGCCCTCTATCGTCTAAACTTCCTTTTTCGAGGAAATACTGAACAGCATCATAAATATTTTGATGGGGATGGACATCGGTAAAAGCCTGAACTGGCGCCAGAACAAAACTCATGATCAGTATCAATCCGGAGACAACCAAGGCAGTGTATCGTTTCATTTATTTTTATTTTAAGGCTAATTTAGCTCACTATAGCAGAATAAAAATTTTCCGAAATTAAAAAATTGGGTTAAGCTAGGCTTTGGTTCTGCGCTCACCCATCCCATGAGAAAAAACGACCTAGTCCTTGTACTTATACGGCTTTGCACGGATGCCTTGATGATTTGGTGTGGACTTATTTTGGCGTTTTATGTACGGATGGTTTGGTTTGATTTTTTTGGATTGGCCAAGCCCACCACACTTGTACCGCTCGAACAATTTCAAATTTTGTCCGGGGAAATAACTATCTTTTTGATAATCGTTATGGCTTTCCACGGACAATACCTGTTTCATAATGAAAAAAAAGTTGGGGCGGAATTGCGAGATCTTTTCTGGGGATTTTCAGCGGGTTATGCCCTCCTTTTGGTGGGCTTCTTTTTCGGTCAATTCATCTTTTTCTCGCGTTTTATCGTAGGATTGGGATGGATTTCGGGTTTGGTTCTACTCCTCTTAGGAAGAGGTTTGATCATCTGGGGCAAATATCGCATGCTCAATA
>DATDAE010000093.1:0-10849 GCA_036525565.1 Candidatus Altimarinota bacterium | reverse complement strand
CGCCCCGCAGCAGCCGCGCCGCCGTTTCCGTGACGATTTGTAACTGCTCTTTTGCTGCCTGATCTTGCAAATATAATGCATATGTGTTATAATAGTATAAATGAAACAAACATACGACTACATCATTCTTGGTGGTGGTTTGGGCGGTCTATCAATAGCTGCCTTACTCGCAAATGACGGACACTCGGTTTGTGTGCTGGAAGGCAATAGTGTTGTTGGCGGATACGCTCATACCCTGAAAAAGGGAAAGTACGCTTTTTGCCATGAAGTGCAGTACCTCATGGGATGCGGAGAAGACGGTCCAACATATCGCTTCCTAAAAAAACTAGGACTGGGTGATGATGTGCGATTTAACTCACTCGATAGTAAATCATTTGACTTGGTGAGCATCCTCAACACCAAATTTGATATTCCTCACGGAGTGGAAAACTTTGAGGAAAGTCTCGTCGCTTCTTTTCCCGAATCAGAAGAGAAGATCAAGCGATATTTTTCTGTAATTGAATCGCTTTTTGATGAGGCAGAAGGATACGAGAAAGTGATTACGAAGTGGGACATTCTTCTTCACCCATTCAAGCATTGGCATCTGTTGAAGTATCGAAACTACACGCTCCATGATTTGTTTCGGGAATTAGATTTACCACAAGAGCTACGAGCAATTCTGGCCGGACAAGCTGGGAATTTATCTGCACCACCGGAGCGTGTATCTCTGCTGATGCATGCAGCAATGCAGATTGTGTACTGCAAGGGTGCGTACTTTCCCAAAAAAGGAATGGAGCACTTCATAGATACGGTTGCAGATTTTATTGTAGAGCATGATGGAAAAATCGTGACCGACTGTCTTGTTGAAAAGATACACACGGACAATGGACGAATTACCGAAGTTAAAACATCAAAAGGTTTGTTCGTGGGCAGCAACGTGATTTCAAACATAGACCCACATCGAACAATGGAGCTTATTGGAAAACGGGAGGTGCCGGGGAAGTACTGGAGAAAAATGCAGTATGAGTACTCCAATTCCGTATTCACAATTTATTTGGGATTGAAAGGCATTGACCTGAAAAAATATGGTTTCGGAAGGCGGAATATCTGGCATCACTCACATTTCAACATCGACAAGGAATTCAAAGATGAAATCAAGAGTAATGACTTCTCTCATCCTTGGTTGTTTATTTCAACACCTTCGATGAATACTGATGAAGGAGTACTCTGTCCGAAGGGTGATCATACCATGGAAATACTAACATTCGTGAACTACGACTATTTCCGGCATCTCTTTGAAAACGACAAGAATAAGTTTGCAAAAGTGAAATCAGAGTTGGAAAAACATATCCTCGACATCATCGAAGATAATTACGTCCCAAATCTTCGAAAGCACATTGAAGAAAAAATCACACACACTCCTATTGATGTGGAGAACATCCTGCATGCACCGAAAGGTAATGTGTACGGTGCCAGTTTGACACCGAACAACTACAAACTCGATAGAATCACACAATACACACCGTTTGAGAATTTATACTTTGTCGGTGCTACCAGTTCTTATCCTGGGACAATGGGTGTCATTCTGGGTAGTTTGAATCTTCATAAGCATTTATTCTCTGCTTACGAGAAAAATTTTGTATGAGGTTTGTCATCTACGCACGTAAGTCATCGGAATCAGAAGATCGACAAATGCTTTCCATCGAAGCACAGCTTCGTGAACTCGAAGAGTACGCAGCAAAAGAGCAGTTACAAATCGTCGCCTCCTTTCAGGAAGCCAGAACGGCACGCGAAACCGGACGAACGGTATTCGGAGAAATGTTGGGATTGATCGAAAGAGGAGAAGCAGACGGTATTTTGGCGTGGCATCCAGACCGTTTGGCACGCAACTCTGTAGACGGCGGCTACATTATCCATCTGATTGACCAAGGGAAACTGAAAGACCTGCGCTTTCCCACGCTCACGTTTGAGAATACGCCTCAAGGGATTTTCATGCTGTCGATTGCCTTCTCACAGTCCAAGTATTACACGGACAATCTCAGCGAGAACGTGAAGCGTGGCATTCGCCAGAAGCTCAAACGCGGCGAGTGGTCGTGGTTTGCGCCGACAGGCTATCTCAATGATCCAAAGTCACGGAACATAACACCTGATCCCGAGAAAGCACCCATCGTGCGCCAAGCGTTTGAACTCTACAGCACTGGCGAATACACCCTTGATGCGATCAAAGAGTTTCTGAAAGCGCAAAATCTTCGTAGTCGGACAGGAAAGATCATGGGGAAAGCCGCTGTCCAGACAATGCTGCTAAATCCCATCTACTACGGAGTGATGCGTGCCAACAATGAATATCACGAAGGTTCGTTCAAGCCACTCATTAGCAAACAGCTCTTCGACACATGCCAGGCAGTGATGAGTGATCGCGCAAAGCCGAGAAAAGGTGTGCAAAACAATTTCCCATTCACCGGATGGCTCAAATGCAGCTACTGCGGTTGTGCGATTACCTGTCAGAGACAGAAAGGGCATCACTACTATCACTGCACAAAGAAGAAGGGGTCATGTCCTGCCAAAGGCTATCTTCGTGAGGAAAAAATTCTTGAGCAAGCCAAGAAAATTGTCGAAGAGCTGATTCTGCCCGATGAATGGGCGGACAACATGCTAAAAGAACTCGACAAGCGAGAGAAGCAGAGCAAGTCCAAGAATCGGACAGCCGTTCAGCATTTGAGAAGCGAAAAGAAAGAACTGAAGAAGAAACTGGAAGACCTTCTCGACATGCGACTTGATGGAACTATTACCAACGATGAATATCTCACCAAGAAGAACAAACTTGTTTCAGAGAAGGTCGATCTCGACCAAAAAATCGCCAAAGCTGAACGGAACCACTGTGCGTGGCTAGAACCCTGTCGTCAGTTGATATTACGCAGTACACAAGCCAAAAGTCTGCTTACGACCGAAGACCTCTGGGAAATCCCAACATTTCTCAAACAAGCCGGCTTGAACTGGGCTTTGAAAGAGGATGCGGTGCAGTGGGCAGCCAAAAAAGGCTGGCGCAAAGTGCGCCAGCGCGGCGAATGTTCTACGTGGTGGAGCTACAGGGATTCGAACCCTGGACCTCATCCATGCCATGGACGCGCTCTAGCCAGCTGAGCTATAGCCCCTTCACCTCGCCCCTTCAAAAAAAGGCTTTAGGATTGTAAACAAGCGTTTAATTTTGGCAATCTTTTCTCACCATGTATATTGTCACCGATGCCCACCCCTTCACGACAATCAAAATATGAAGCTGTTGCTGCCCATCGCCTGAGTGGCGTTATTTTGGTGCTCGAGAATATCCACGACCCACATAACGCCGCCGCCATCATGCGGTCCGCTGAAAGCCTCGGCATCCAGCATCTATGGCTGATTTGTGAAACCGTAGAGGTATGGGATCCCAAAGTCATTGGTAAAAAAAGCGCTACTTTTGCCAATAAATGGCTTGATTTTGAAATATTTAAAACCAGTAAAGAAGCCATCAAACAACTCAAAGAGGCGGATTTCACCCTCTTTGGAACGATGCTGGATGAAAATGCCACCCCCCTGCAATCGGCTGATTTCACGAAGGCCTCAAACATAGCCCTCATCATGGGCAACGAAAAAAGCGGCCTCTCCAGAGCCATGCAAAAAGCCCTCGACCACAAGATCTATATCCCCATGTACGGATTCACGCAAAGCTTCAATGTATCGGTCGCTTGTGCTATCTGTCTGTGGGAACTTTCACACCAAAGACAGTCAAAAAACATGATCTTGGATCAAGTGGCACAAACACGTCTCATTGAGCAATTCAAAGAAACTCAAAAGCTAAACGCTAAATAAATCTCGAGCATTTTGGTACAAGACCTCTGCACATGCGTCAGGATCCATGGCTTTTTGCTGCGCGATCACCCCGACCACTTCGGGGAGATAAGCCGGAGAATTGAGCTTGATGCCTTGGTCTCTGATACTTTGAGGCGGCAAAAACGGACTATCGGTTTCGGTTAGTAAATGTTCTAGCGGTATCGTTTTGATAACTTCTCGGATATTACCGGCTTTAGGATACGTACAAGGCCCACCAATCCCTAGTTTTAACCCGAAGTCTCTCGTCACCTTTTCTGCGTACTCCAAATCTTCACCAAAACAGTGTACGATCCCTCTTATCCTCTGGTTTTGAAAATAAGAAGCCCCGCCTCTGATTTCTAGATTTTTTCCCCAAAACTCCAAAAACTCGTTCCTTGTATTCCGATTATGGATCACGACCGGTTTATCAAACTCCGCACACAGCTCCAAATGCGCTAGGAAACTATCATACTGGGCTTTGAACAAGGCTGGTGTGTTCTCGTGATAGAGATCAAACCCCGTCTCCCCAAAGGCCACTATACGCTTGGCGTTATCGCCTTCACGATACAAATCAGCCAAAAATTGGATCAGCTCGTCCAAGTTATGACATTTCAAATCATAGTCTTCAAATCCTTGATACCGATGGTAGGCCGATCGTTGGCCAATTTTGAGGACATCACAGGGATGGAGTCCAATCGCACAATAAATCCCATCAAAAGCGTGCGCCATAGCCAAAGCCGCCAAAGACGAAATCTCATCACAACCAATCTGAACCTGTCTATCGATCCCCGCTTCTCGGCAGGATTGGATCACTTCCTCAGGGTGCGAAAAAGCTGGAAAGTAAAGATGCGCATGCGTTTCAAATATTTTCACAAAAAGGCTAGATTATGGTCAATAAGCACCATCCAATCTAGCCATATTCTCCTCAAGCGCAAAATAAAAGCTCAACCTATTGAGCGGAAGCCAATTGATCTTCGATCGCTTTTAATTGTATTTGTTCTTCTTGGATTTCTGACTGCATGCGAGCCATAGATTTACTGATACGTTCCTTTTCCCCCACGTCTTCCTTTTGTTCTTTTATATTTTGCAATTTACCAATTTTGCCGACTCTTTCGTCGATGCTCGATTGGAGCTCTGCAGCCTGCGTTTCCAAAAGGCTTCGAGCTTCTTGCGACAGAGATACTGTCGTCGCTTTAGGCGCCTGAAAAAGATTGGCCTGCAATTCTACCTTAGGTTCTTGTGTTGAACCCTGAGAAACTTTCGCTGTGGTATACGTCATACCTACAAAAAATCCTAAACAAAAAAACAGGATAATAACCAAGCTATTTCGAACCGATGGAATCAAGGAATGGAGAGCCATGCTGTGAAAACTTTAAAATATAACGATTAAGATATCAAAACATTATATCAAAAATTCCTCTAAAAATCAATCTATAAAGGCCAATCATCTTGGTGAGATCAAATAAACGTCGTTCGACTAGCTAAAGTAAGTCAAGAATTCTTCTCGGTAGATATTTTCTTTTTCGAGGAGATCTTCGGCTATTTTTTTCAAGATGTCTTTATTTTCTGTAAGAATCTTAGTACAAACATCCTCGGCTTCGAGCACCAACTTCTGAACTTCTATATCGATTTCACGAGCCGTATCTTCGGAATACGCCTGCCTTCCATCATCCATGCCAGTATAGTTTCCAGTTTTTCGTTCAAAGACCACCGGGCCTAATTTCTTAGGATCTCCCATCCCATAGGTCATTACCATAGCTCGGGCGATATTAGAAATACGTTCCAAATCGTTAGAAGCCCCTGTCGTGGTTTCTCCAAAGGTCAATCGTTCTGCTACTCGACCTCCATGCAAGGAAACCATGTCGGCTTTCATTTTTGATTCTGCGCTCAAGTATTTGTCTTCTTCTGGAAGATACCAAGTCGTTCCCAAAGCCGATCCACGAGAAATAATAGAGATCTTGTGTACTGGGTCTTTGTGTTTGGATAAATGCCCAGCAATCGCATGTCCTACTTCGTGATAGGCGATAATACGACGCTCATCCTCCGTAATACGACGAGACTTCTTCTCAGGTCCCATGGTGACTTTCTCGACCGCGTCTAGGAGATCTTCTTGGGTGATCATACTATTTCGCTGTTTCACTGAGCTGATAGCGGCTTCATTCATCACCGACTCAATATCGGCCCCAGAAAATCCGATCGTTTTTGAAGCCACCTCTTTAAGTTTGACCTTTTTATCCAGCTTTTTGTTCTTGGCATGCAGTTTCAATATTTTTTCTCGAGCCTCCATGTCCGGCAAATCGATATGAATCCGACGATCAAACCTTCCTGGTCTCAAGAGTGCTTTATCAAGGGTTTCTGGTCGATTCGTAGCCGCAATCACAATCACCGAAGTATCGGACTCAAAACCATCCATTTCCGTCAAAATTTGGTTGAGGGTTTGTTCTCGTTCATCGTTACCACCCCCATGTCCAACGCCTCTATGTTTTCCGATAGCATCTACTTCGTCGATAAAAATGATGGCCGGTGCATTGCGTTTGGCGGTCCGAAAAAGATCTCGTACTCGACTCGCTCCAACCCCCACAAACATCTCGACAAACTCAGACCCAGAAACCGAAAAGAATGGGACATCGGCTTCTCCCGCGATCGCACGAGCGAGTAACGTTTTCCCGGTACCAGGCGCGCCCACCAGCAGTATCCCTTTGGGGATTTTGGCTCCAGCTTTTTGGTATTTTTGAGGATTTCTCAAAAAATCCACCACTTCAAAAACCTCTTCTTTGGCTTCTTCCGCTCCCGCTACGTCGGTAAATTTCGTGTTATGTTTTTCTTTGTCATAGAGTTTGGCTCGTGATTTTCCAAATCCAAACGGCCCATTTTCGCCTCCCATCGATCCACTTTTACGCGACAGAAAGACTAAAAACATGATAATCAAGAGGAAAGGTGCCACCCCTACCAAAATGTTGATCCAGACTTTGTTGGAACTCGTATCGATAATATTGATCTCTGTTTCCACTCCCGCCTGATTTTCTACCAGTCCCAAGTCCTTGAGGTTGGCTCCAAGCTCTTTGATAGCATTATAAGTAATCCCATCTCGTCCCACGGCTTTGATCTTTTGATCTCGGATATCCATAGAAACGAGTTCGTTCTGGTTATGTTTTTTGAGCATTTCCGAAAGTGAGATAGTTTCATTCCCGAGACTTTTAGTGTCCATAACCTGCGGACGAAAAATCAAAGAAATTCCAGCTCCCACCAAGGCCAATATCAGAAGTATAGAAAATATATTGGGTCTCTGCGGATTGTTTTTGGGCGAAAATTTAGACATAAATTTCAGTTTTTAAAATAACGAAGAGATTATAGATTTAATTCCTAAGTTCTCAAGTTCATAAGTCCTTAAGTTTTTTGAAGATAATCAATAAAAAGTATCCCATCCAAATGATCATACTCATGGAGGAAGACTCGCGCATCCCATCCAGAGAGCTTCTTTTCGCACCGATGGCCTTCTGTGTTTTGCCAAGAGACCTGTATCTTAGAAGCTCTACGCACTTTCCCAAAGGTCTCCGGCAAGCTCAAGCAACCTTCTTCGTACACCACCGTTTCTTCAGATTGCCACAGGATTTCAGGGTTGATCATGGCCACTACCTTGTGTTCTTTCTTCGTATTGACGTTAAACGTCATAATCATAATACGCTCGAGCAACCCCACCTGATTAGCCGCAAGACCAATCCCAGTGACATTGCCCTGTTGAGGGGAAAGCATGGTCTCAATCATCGCGTCCACTGTCTGCTCCAAGGCTTGGTCAAAAACCGTGACCTTTTCCGCTTTGGTCCGTAGTACTTTGGTATCCTCTCCCGTGATAATTTGCATCGAGAAAACTTATAGCGAAATTCGCCGATCAGATCAACGCATTCTTGATAAATACTAAGCCATCTATCATTGTCCACGAGGACGAGTTTGCACCCTTGCCTGTGGATTTTGCCCATTGGTTTGGGGTACTTGTGAAGGGCTTTTGTCAGATTGTGGTTTTGGTGGCAGTTTAAATTTAGGTATTTTGAATTTAAATGGATCTCCTTTGGAACTCGTTCCTTGTGGTTCTCTAATTTGCCGCAATAAATCATCCAATGATCCTGGTTTAACCTTTTTTGGTTTTTCAATGCTAGATCGAGCCATATCAAGAGCCTGCTGATCATCACTTTCCACCGTAACGAGAAGTCTTGCAACCGCATCTTTGATTTTTTTGCCAAAAGCTGGATTTTTACCAAAAGCGTCAATCATCCTATCCGACGTAGGTCCAATTTCCAAAGTCCCATCAGTGACGATCTGGAAATCCGTCATAGGAAAAGCCTTCGCCACTCTTTCGGCGAAATCAACATGATCTAACGCTCCGTGTTGGTAAATCGGATTTCCCCGTGAAAAATCAAGTGAATACTGCGCTGCACCAGATTTATCACCTCCATGCGCCGGAACAATGGGGTGAGCATCCTTAAGCACCAATATCATATGCCCCTTTCCATCTACGACCAAATAAGGTCTATAATTTTTGGCTAAAAAGCCAAGCGTTCGATCTTTTTCTGGAATATAGTACCCGAGATGATCCAAGAAAGGGAAAAAGGTTTTAGGATCACAAGTCTCAGGAGAAAACAAAAAGTTCACAATACGAATCGCATTCGCTTCTTCGGGTTTATTGGTATAAAAACCCCCAGAACCCGTCACTTTAAACTCTACACTTTGACCTTCTTTCCCAAAATTAATCACTACTCTGTGTGGTATTTCCACCATTTCCACACTTCCGGTCTCACTCTTGACTGCGACTCTTTCTGGATAAATTTCAGCATTAGCGGGCCATTGTTTCTCTAAAGCTTTTTCCTTTTGTTCTATACGTTTAGCTTCTGCTTCTTCTTCAAGTACTCTTTCCTGGGCTTTGGTAAGTTTCGTGTCAGCCTCAGCTTTGGCTACTGCCGCTTCAAGGGCTTTTTTCTGTTGTGCTGTTAGATTCTCTTTCCCCGTTCGTGCTAAAATCACGGTCACCAAAGTAGCCACTACCACGACCACACCAGCGACGGCCGCCCATTCCCCCAGACTCAAACCCTGTCCCCAATCTCGTTTACACAACAAATGATCATCTTCGGCAAAGGCTCGTGATCGCTTGAGCGCCTTCTTGTTTCTAAAAGGATATTGGCGACGCAATGGCTTGAGATCTTTCACTAAAGTATCTATAGCATGAGGCATGACAACGCCTTTATCATAAGGTTGTTGTCCTTCATAAAACAAGTGTTTTTTAAAAAACTTCCACACATCAGTTTCCGCTGCCGCCTCGGCCGAAATCCCTAGTCGCACCCCAAGATCTTGCAACATCAAGTCTTGATCCAAAAGACCTTCAGGACCTTTCACTAAAAGTTGAACCGCATACGTCCGTCCATCCCGATCATTGTCACCCGTTTTAGAAAATTGAGCATAATGAACCAATCCATTTCCCACCATCATCGCCCAGGTCGTGCAGACAAGCGCATACGCATCATCTACGGGCATTCTTTGTAAATGGGCTACAGACATATGCTCAGTAGTACCAGCTACTAGATTTTGAGAATGTAATTGCCCTCTAAATTCAGAAATAAAAGTACTGGGATCCGAGGATAAACCAACTGATGATATAGAGATCGGCTCTGGACTAGTATCTCTCTCTGGAGATTCCGCGTCTTCATCGACTCCTGCTGAAGATACATCGACACTAGGATCAGATCCCAGTGATTCATCGGTTGCAGCCAATGCTCTTACAATATCTCGCGCCACTACCCGCCCTACTCCCGGGTCGATAACGATCACGTTACCCTTATCATCGAGCACCAGATTGGCCGGTTTTATATCACGGTGGATATAGTCCTGTGCGTTTGCAAAAGCTAAATGCTGAGCGGTCTGCGTCGCTATATGCAGGGCTAATCCTGGATCCAAGCAACCATCTGGATGCGTTCTCATTAATTTATTGACCGAAGTACTTCGTGGCCCATAACGCATCAACAAATAAGGTCTTCTATCTTCGGTCTCACCTTGTTCCAAAAAACGAGGCATAAAATAAGGGTGTCCTCTTTCTTCACATACTTGACGAAGCCCCTCCATAAAATCGACTTCACCCTGTAAAACATTCTGCCCTATTCCAGGTTTATCGACTTTAGCCACACAAGGCCCATATTTGGGATGATTTAATTGTATAACGGTTCCCATCCCCCCAGCTCCCAAGGACGACAAAAGCAATGTTGTTTCCGGATCTTTTAGATCGCCTTTGTCATCCTTTTTATGCAAAGAAAGCTGATGAGTTATTCGACTTTCTCCTGATAACCTTTTTCCGAGTCGAGTGGCCAAACGATTTACTACATAAGCTCTCTGATGTTTATTAAGATGCTCATAGCCACTTACGATCCGACGGGCCCAAAGCTCTAGCACGGGTTCAAATCTTGAAAATTCGATTGGAGTAACACAATTTTCAGGCTCTTTATCGATGTCTATCCCGGCTTGACCACAACAATCGATAAATACGGTTAATTCCTTTTCGGACAAAAAGGCCCTGAGATGATGATAATAATCCGCAAAAGTAATCAAATCCTCAGGCGTTCTTGCTCTCTGAGTTCGATTTGGAGCCCGAGGTTCTGAGGGAAAATCCACAGCCTGAGGTCCAAAAGTAAGATGACTGGAATCATCTGACTCACCACTCCCGACCAAATCAAACTCTGACACGAGATCTCCTGCTCCCTGAGAAGGAAATACATCTACAAGGCTTGTATCGGGTCCCGTTTCGGCATCTGAATCCGGAGAAAGTGGATCAATGTCACTCTCTAAATGCGCCAAAATATCATCATCAGGCAAAGGTTCTTTTGGTTTTCCCTTTCCTACACTATCAACCGTAGGGGTATCCTGATACCTCCCTGGTTCTTCTGGTGTCGCTCCTGATTCTGCAGATGATTCCCCCATATTAATACCAAAATACAAATTACCAGAAAAAAGTCAATACTAGTACGCTATAAATTCTAACATATGTCCT
>DATDAE010000092.1:0-3361 GCA_036525565.1 Candidatus Altimarinota bacterium | reverse complement strand
CAATATTGTTTCAGCCCAGAAACCAGCTGATTCGCTCGATCTAAGTCGTTACCAAGAAAAAACAGAATTCATCGTGGAGGGTATCATCACCCCCAAAGTCCTCAAGATGGTATCGGATGAAAGATTAGAGGGGCCGACACTGCTGATGAAAAAAAAGCCAGAAGCTGAAAGCTACACGCAAGCCGATCTGATGCCTCATAAAGTGATCAAGTCTTGGGATAAATTTAAACGTAAAAATCCGGTAACGGTCGCGGAGGTTTCGTCCAGTTTTGAAGGCGATAAGCGAAATTTGGTAGATGGTAATTATGATACTTTTCTGACGTTTGATGGTAATGAGCCGGTACACACGATGCGTTTTGTATTTCCAGAAATCACAGAAGTATCTTCTATCTATGTGGCTTTGGGGAAAGGTATTTTGCCTCCAAAAACCATGAGCATAGAAGGAGTTTTTGAAGGGGGAAAACGTAATTTTATTGAGCAATCCAAAGTTTTTAGATCCAGTTTGAGTTGGCCACCGGTAAAGGTCAAAGAACTTATTTTCTCGATCACGTCTCCCCATCTCTTTCGAGTGGCAGAAGTTGATTTTGGTGGTACAGAGGTGACAAACATGAAAGACGAACTCGTCTTTTTTGCAGAAGAAGGACAAGCTTATATCTTGTATTCAGCGCCTCAGTTTGGAGCCAAATATTACAGTATCTCTGAGCGACAACCACTTGCAACCGATATCCAAACGCCCGAATTTGGTCTCCCAAGTGGCGGGAAAAATCCTGATTATAATGATGATTTTGATGGGGATGGTCTGGATGATTTTGAGGATCTTTGTCCCAAAACAGTAGATCCAGCCAATACCGATGTGGATAGAAATGGACGAGGAGATGTGTGTGAGGATCCAGACCAAGATGGGATTATGTCGGATCGGGATAATTGTCCTTATGCGTATAATCAAGACCAACTCGATAGCGATAAAGACGGTTTAGGGGATAAGTGTGATAACGAGGAAAATAGGGTCACAGAAAGCATGGAGTACCTACTTCCATTTTTGTTTGGACTGGTGATTATAGTACTTTTGGGACTGGTTTGGAGAAGCCTCAAGAAAGACTAAAGTAGTCAACTAGAATATTGACAAATTTTGTCAAATGCAATATAATCAAAGAGAGCTCTGTAAACATTATACAAGACGCTTGGGAAGTTCGCTTTCTGACCGATTTGCGTAGTGATTCGAGCTGATCTTTGACAGCATCGGACTACTACTATACGAAATAGCTTTTTGCTTTCGGAGGGGCTGCTGAAGCGTTGTCTTTAGCAGTCCTGGGGTTCATACTTCGCGGAGAAGGATGGATCCTAAAGGTTTGGCATTGGTGCCAAGAGATAGTTTTTGATTCAGGAGAGACGCCATGCGTCGTGCTACAGTGTTGATGGCTTCGGTCATCATGGTTTCGTTCTTGTCAGTTTCCTCAGCTCAGGAGATGCGCGTTCAGGGGAAGTTGGCCAGTGTCGCGGTTGAGATCAAGCCCGCAAAGGGGATCAAGACCCGGGCGCTTCCGACGAGCCTCTTTACGCCCATCCAAGCCCAGGGGCATCCGGCAGCCTTTCTTGATGGAGGGGCTACGGATGCTGACCAGTATGCTCGATTTCTTTGTTTGGAAGCGGGGAACGAATATTGGATTCAAGTGGACTTCGGGCGCTACTCTCGAACGGAGTCGTTCCTGGTTCAAGTTGCCGTCGACGGTCGAGATGTGATCACTGGAGATAAGATCCCCACCAACTTCAGCAGCTCGGCCGCTTGGAAGAGTGGGATGGTCGTCAAAAGTGATTATCGTTGGCTCGGTTGGCGCGGAAGCTCGGAAACGGTCCGGGCCTTTGTGGCGACTGACGAACGGAAATCCCTGGCAGAGCAGTGGAACGATCGGTCGGCGATGGGGACGATCGTGATCGCCGTGTTTCGGCATCGCGATTCGGGGCCTTACCAGCCGCCCGGCCCGACCGCAAAAGGACTCGGAACGGCCGCCGGCCGTGAGATCGAATCCCGAGTTTCATCAACTACGTTCACGCCGAAGCCAGAAGCGTTTGAGACATTTGTCCTGCGCTATGCTTCGGAGGCTGAACTTCGTGGTTGGGGGGTCTGGAAGGACACCCCGCCACAAAACAGGCTTTTTTTCGGTCCAAGGAAGACCTTCATCACCTTTCCCGACGAGGGCAAGTAAGCCACTTCGGAGCGTAGTCTGAACCGTCAATGAAAATCAGAACCCCGCCGGCTTGCCGTGCGGGGTTCTTTACTAAACTCGCATCTTTTTCAAATGCTCCAAACATTCCCGATTGGTGGGGAGGAATTTGATCTTGCCAAATGCTGAAGGAGCGGCCCATTTGAGTTTTTGATGTTCGAGGGCTTGGGGTTCTCCTGACTGTATTTGGCATCGGTGGAATCGCAAGACGAGCACCTTATTTTCAAATTCATGAATCGTCTCACAAAAATGAGGCCGGACGGAAACTTGAATCCCAATTTCTTCTTTGATTTCTCGTTTTACACACGTCCTAAAATCTTCACCTTTTTCTCGTTTTCCACCTGGAAATTCCCAGAACCCTACGAAGGATTTACCTTTAGGTCGAGTTTGGATGAGGTATTTACCATCTTGATGGATGCAAGCAATACCGACTTCAATACGGTGGATATCGTTGGGTTGTGTGTGTGGAATTTTGGTTCTTTGGTTCTTTGGTTCTTGGTTCTTTTTCCGTTTTGGGATAAATTCTTTGGCCACTTCTGTTGGAAAAAACGTAGCAAGAGTGCCTTCGATGATTTTTCCAGACTTGAGGAAACTCGCGAGATCCATCATGGCCGAGTTCCATTCTCCAGAAGTGCCAGCGTAGTCGTCGACGAGGGCTTGAGCGATTTTCACGGTATCTTGTCCTTCCCAGAGTACGCGGATGATATGCGATATATTGGTATCGATGGCAGGGACTTTTTCCCCGTACGCGAAACTAGCGATAGCAGAAGCGGTATATTTTCCGATACCAGGGAGCGATTCAAGTCCCTCCACGGTTCTAGGAAACGCACCTTGATGGCGTTCTACGATGACCTTAGCACATTTGAGCATGTTTTGACCACGGCGGTAGTAACCCAGTCCATCCCAGATCGGATAGACAGCTTCCCATTCCACTTTAGCCAGATCTTGGATGGAGGGGAAAGCTTTGATAAATGGTGGATAAAAATCTTTAGCCACTCTGGTGATTTGCGTTTGTTGACTCATGATCTCGGAAACCCAGACCAAATAGGGATCACGCGTTTCTCGCCATGGGAAATGACGTTGATTGGTGGAAAACCACAAGGATAAGGCTTCGTTAAAAGCTTGGATATGCTTCATGA
>DATDAE010000091.1:0-9908 GCA_036525565.1 Candidatus Altimarinota bacterium | reverse complement strand
TCGTTGAGCTGTGGTGGGAAAGTGTAAGCGATCTGAATAAAACGAATGGGACATTGACTGGCTTCATAGGGGCGATTGAGACATTCATGCACACAATGACATATCAAAAGAGGTACTCGCTCCACGCGAGCTCGCAAAGCTTCAGCCCAGCTTATCTCAGCTTCATGGTCTTCAAACACAGAAGCAAAAGACCGACTTTCCGATGATTGTGAACTCATTGAATGGATTATCAAATATTTACACCTTTTGTCAACAGGAAATAGAAAAACAACCACCAAAAGCCTTGCCTTGAAGGTCATTTCCACTACAATTTACAAGGTTTGGAAAAACCCATAAATTCCTAAAAAACAATCATGAGTGACGACGTTCAAAACACGCTGCCTTTAGATGACGATAACGATGAAGAAAACATCGATAAGGCCGAAGAAAACAATAAAAAAACAGAAGACGAAGTCCCGGAAGCAGTAGAAACAGAAGGCGCAAATTCAGGCGATGAGGAAGATGGTGGCGACATTACCGTCAGCTCCGGATTTAATCCTGAAGACACTTCACACCCACAACGAGATATCGTAACGGATATGGAAGATTCTTATCTTTCCTATGCGATGTCAGTGATCGTCTCTCGGGCTTTGCCTGATGTGAGAGATGGTCTCAAACCAGTGCATAGACGGATCCTTTATGCGATGCATGAAAACGGACTCCGTCCCAGCGCCAAATATCGTAAATCAGCTAATATCGTTGGTGCCGTACTTGGGAAATATCACCCGCATGGTGATACGGCTGTGTATGACTCTATGGTTCGTATGGCTCAGGATTTCTCACTCCGATATCCACTCGTAGACGGACAAGGGAATTTCGGATCCATCGATGGTGATAATGCCGCTGCTCACCGGTATACTGAGGCAAAAATGGCAAAAATCACAGAAACTATGCTTCAAGACATAGAAAAAGAAACTGTTGATTTTCGACCCAATTATGACGCTACAGCCTACGAACCAACGGTTCTTCCGACGGTTCTCCCTCAGCTACTTCTCAATGGAACCATGGGGATCGCTGTTGGAATGGCGACCAATATTCCGCCGCATAATCTAAACGAAGTCGTGGATGCCACGCTCCATTTGCTCGATAATTCTGAAGCCACAATTGATGATCTTTTAAAATTCGTCAAAGGGCCCGACTTTCCAACGGCGGCCGAAATCTATGACGGAGGAGCTGTTTCTGAGATGTACCACACCGGACGAGGGGGTATTATCATGCGTGCCAAGTCCAATATCGAAGAACTCAAAAGCGGGAAAACGGCTATCATATTCACCGAAATCCCCTACCAAGTAAACAAATCTGATCTCATCATGAAGATCGCTGATCTCGTAAGAGACAAAAAAATCGTAGGCATCTCAGACCTCCGAGACGAATCCAATCGTGAAGGAATTCGAGTCGTAGTAGAGCTCAAACGAGACGCTTTTCCCAAGAAAGTCCTCAATCAACTCTACAAAGACACCGTACTCCAAAAAAGCTTCAACCTCAATTTGATCGCCTTGGTCGACGGGATCAATCCTCGGCTGCTCAATCTCAAAGAAGTCCTTGAGTATTTCATCGCGCATCGATTTGAAGTGATTGTCAGACGAACCCAGTTTGATCTCAGAGTAGCAGAAGATAGAGCCCATATCCTCGAAGGACTCAAAATTGCCCTCGATCATATCGACGAAGTTATCGCGGTGATCCGTGCCTCTGACACCAAAGAAATAGCCGGGGAAGCCTTGATGAAAAAGTTTGGTTTATCAGAAAAACAAACCAAAGCCATCCTTGAGATGCGACTTCAAACCCTTGCTGGACTTGAACGACAGAAAATCGAAGATGAACTCGCTGAAAAAATCGCACTCATCAAAAAACTTCAATCGATTCTCAATGATCGAACCCTCCAAGCTGATATCATCCGCGAAGAACTCATCGCGGCCAAAGAAAAATTTGGAGATAAACGAAAAACCCTTGTGCATCCTTATGGGCTTGGTAAATTCTCAGCCAAAGACACGATCCCCGACGAAGAAATGTTGCTCGTACTCACAACACAAAACTACGTCAAAAGACTGAGCCCCAGCAGTTTCCGAAGTCAAAAACGAGGCGGAAAAGGCGTCATCGGAGCCACCACCAAAGAAGAAGATGTGATCGCCACAACGGTCTTTGGAACCAATCACAATGATCTGCTCTACTTCACCAATTTTGGTCGCGTCTTTTCACTCCCGATGTATGAAGTCCCGGAGACTTCCAGAACGGCCAAAGGCACCCCGATCATAAATCTTCTCCAGCTCCAACCTGATGAAAAAGTGACCGCCGTTCTCAATCTTTCCCGTTCGGAAGGACATTATATCGTGATGGCGACTACCGGAGGTACCATCAAAAAAACTGAGCTCGAACTCTTTAAAAACATACGAAAATCAGGCCTCATCGCCTGTGGTGTCAAAGAAGGCGAAAGACTTCAATGGGCACGAATGTCGAATGAAGAAGATGATATTTTTATCGTCACCCACAACGGACAATCTATCCGATTTAATCAAGAAAATGTGCGAGCTATGGGACGGGCTGCCGCCGGAGTCCGAGGGATTCGTCTCAAAGGCGACGATCAAGTCGTAGAGATGGATGTCCTCCAAGATCCAGAGGCAAAACTCCTCACCGTCATGGAAAATGGACTGGGAAAAATGTCCAAAGTTTCTGAATACCGAACCCAATCTCGAGGAGGATCTGGAATCAAAGTTGCCAGTGTCACCGCCAAAACTGGGAAAGTCGCTGGGGCAAGAGTGATCAAACCAGGACTAGAAGGAGACCTTCTCATCGTCACCAAAGAAGGCCAAACCTTGCGAACACCACTAGAAGGGATCAAAACCTCAGGAAGGTCTACTCAAGGCGTGATTTTGATGAAATCAAAACAAGATCTCGTATCCTCTATCTCCATCATTCAAGAATCAGATAGCGAGGAAGAGGAGGAAGAATCTGATAAATAAACCTTTTATCTAAGTAGATATCAAGACCGGTCTCATGGAGACCGGTCTTTTCTTTAAAAAAATTATTCCACTTCCACATGCGGAATCCGCACTTGCACCTCCACATAGGTCGATCCATCACTCGAAAGACTAAAAGAACCGCCATGAAGCTTTACCACATTTTGAGCAATCACAAATCCTAGCCCTACCCCCGCCTGCATATAATTATCACGAGCAAAGGGCCGCAAGACGGCTTCTAGATCATCGATGCCCACACCGGTATTTTTAAACGTCAAGATCGTATCAAAGGCATCTTGATCAAGCCTAATATCAAAATGTTCACCATTGGGTGTATATTTTACCCCATTTTCAAAAAGCACTCGAAATAATTCTTTCATTTCAGATGGATCCATCAATACCTTTTTTAAATTTGAAACCATATCCACCTGAAAGGCAATTTCAGGATGTTTCAATTCAAAAGGACGGAGTTCCTCTCGCAACATCTGAGTGATGTCGACACTCTCCAGCTTGAGCGAGACGCCTTTGGCCTTATAGCGATAGACGTGCAACAATTTCTCGATCAGTTGCGTCAAGTGATCAAACTCTTGGTTGCCCCGAGATTGATACTCATTAATCGTACGACTGAGCGTTTGAACAGACTCATCCAACAGCCCCAAATAGCCTTTGGTTATATGGATAGAAGTCATCATTTCGTGCGCCACCATCGGAATACACAAGTTCAGATCCCCCTCAGGATCAAAGGATTGCATGATATAGGTAGGTAAGTAAGTAGGAAACTAAGTAACCTCTATTTTTAGCGGAAAACAAAAATATGTCCAGCCAACATAAGAAGCCTAAAGCCAAACCTTAAATAAAACCACATTGAAGATGTTGGAATACCCAAACAACAAAAAAGCCCCTTATCAAAGCCACAAAAAGACTAACCATAAGGGGCTAAGCAAGTTTTGTTTTGAGATTTGTATGCGCATTTACCTACCTAATAGGTATTAATAGACACTTACCATAAATAGTCAAGTTCAAATAGTTGCCAAATCACGGTTTATGGTTAAAACTAATATTAAATAAAAAAATACTAAAAAAAGCACTTTAACCCTTTTTCTCTCCTCTCAAAAGCATGCAATTAGTCGGTCCAAAACACCTCGGTCTTTATGAGGCTTGTGGAAAAGAAGAGGCGCTTTTAGAGTATTATCAAAATCCAGATACCGAAATAGCTCACAGGGGGATAGCTGAGATCCTGAGCAATGGAGAACCTGATAAAAGAGCAGCACTTTTACACCAATTTGAAAAAGGTGGTGCCAAATCAGTCCAAGCCGCTGTGCTCTCAATACTGTCAGACCGAAACGCAAAAAGCCATCGAGCGACTTGGCGTCCTTTAGTCTTTGGTGATGATGGGATCCGGGATGCTCGATATCTCGACCAATGCAAAGCCTCAGCCCAAGGGGGACCAAAAGTAACGGCACGAGAAGCCATCCCCCCTATGTCCGATTATGGGAGCCGAGAACCCAGCGAAAATAGCCGCTTACGATGGAGTGGTCCTCTTTTTCGACAAATGCATCAAGAACTCGCTGAGTCAGGCATCCAAAACCCTATTTTAGTAGACATGTGCGGGAGCTTTGGCCCAGACGTAGAAGCCGCTATAAGAGCCGGATTTCAGCGCATCATCCTCAACGAAGTAGACCCACTCCTACTCAAAGAAGCCAAATACACCGGCCATATGGCTGATTGGGAAGGACGAGGCGCTCAAGTCGAATTCATGAAAGAAGATTGGGGGGATCTTTTTAATAAAATAAAACCAGCACAACTGCTCCAAAAATTCCCAGATGCCGATGGACTCGTGATCATCAATATGGGCAATTCTTGGGGATTTATCAGTGATGCGCTTCGCCTATTCGTAATAGAACAAGTACAGCAAACCCTCGAGCAATTTGCTATCACTCGATATGGAAGCGTAAGAGACGGGAGACGGAGTGTCAAAGCCGGTTTTGATGTACGAATCTATAATTCAGCCGTCCTGCATTCATTAGCCACAGCGGAAGATTTGGCGAGAATCGAGAATCTCACTGGGCTCGCTATCCCAAAATCTAAAGGTAATAATCGCGCCTACCCAGGTCCCGTAGACTGTCGACCAATCCATGTCATAGACAAAGAAGGCGGTAAAACGGTATCCACGCTACTAAATCAAGAAGGCGGAGTACAAAGATTGGGACAACTGGTCCGAGATGATACAAGTGAGCTTAAAATGGCTGTTACTGCGGCATCTATTACCTTGCTTAAGGATGAATTCCCCAATTTATTTGATTCTATCGGATACACTTATGAATATGGAAAACACTTTGCCACTCTCATCATGAGACTTATTGGCGTTACTGAATTTAGCAATGAAGTCAGGAAGCAATTCCGAAATGTCCAAACTCACAGTGACTACGATCTCAACCCAGGCAGGATCCATGATCCCAAGGGAAACATCGCTCAAATAATCTGTAGCCTCTAGTCTCGCTCTGCAGATTCCCACATAAAGGCAAAAACCTGTCGCATCATCGCTGTGATCTCTGCCGATTGTATCATGGTACAGTTGAGCTCTTTTTCGGTCGACATAAAGGCCACACTGTCATCAAAAATATAAAATGTATTATCCACCTCAAAATCCTTGGGGATAAAACGAGTCTCCCTAAGTTCTTCATGGTCTTTCTTGTGCATAGACTCTCCCACCGCCGTGCGAGTGGTCAGCATCTTAAAATGCACCCCCCTCCGTAAACGCGTAGGAATATAATGCTCCGTGTCATATTCGGTTGTCAGAACATCTCGAAATCGCGTAATATTGGTCACGAAAAGAATCTCTCGACTTTTACACTGCAATGAGACCTCACAAAGCTGCTGGAATCCATCTTGCCCTGCTAGAAACGATATCTGCGGCAATCGCTCTTTCGGATCCATCATAGACTTCAATTCACCAAGCACATGTCCCATGGCTTTTTTCCGATTTCTTATCTTTTTTTCTTCTTGATCCAGCTCGTACATAAATTTCTCTGGTGGTTCGGGGGTATAGATAAAAGCATTTTTCTTTTTCGTCTCAATACACATCCCCTTCTTGACCAACTGCTGACATAAATAACGCACCAAATTCCGAGACATCCCCAGCCTACCCGCAATAATCGAAGCATAAGTACTCCCGGTACTCAGGAGCTCGAGATAGATCAGGGCTTCTTTATCCGTGAGCCCACAATCACGCAAAAGTGGAATAATAGCCGACATAAGCAGAAAAAGACTAAAGAATCTAAACCCATCATAATGATTTTCAAATAAAATGACAAATGCTTTATGTCATCCTTATAACAGCTCGAAAAAGGCTTTAAAAAAATAAATCATAAAAATGAAACCACTCAGTTATCATAAGTTACTTGCGAATAGACGCAAAAAAACGATTATCTAAATAAGGAAACTAAGAAAAAGTCTCTCGAATATTAGGAAGTAAAAAGGCAAAAACTTCTTATAAACGAGAGACTCCTCACTTCTCAAGGAGAATGCTTAAACATTCCCATTGACCTACCTACGTACCATTGTGGCAAAAAAAACATATTTGTCCACAAATTTTTTGCTAAAAAGTCATAAATTTAAAATTTAAGGGCTTTTTTTAGTATAAAATTAGTTTTTATAAAACTACAAAAATTAGCAACAAATGGCTTAAAGACTGATCTCAACAAAGCTTAAAATGAAGTTTGCATGAAGTTTGGAGGTTGCAGAAATATTCTGACTCTTTTTTACTGAAAGATGATTTTTCATGCTTCCTTATTTTTTATTGCCATGCCATTACCCCATAATCGTAAATTACGCAATTTCGCGCTCTGGCTTCTTTTTCTCTATTTCATAAACACAAGCTCCATCATCTGGGCGCAGAATTTTGATCCGATTGTACCAGGTCTGCAGCTTTCAGTAGAAATCCCTGACGGGGTGGCGACGGAAGTCCAGTTTGCTGAACTAGTTAAAAAAGCCTCACAAGAAGCGCTCCAGAATCAACCATTGGAGTCCTATTTTGACCGACATTTTGAGGCCACCGGCGCTTATGGCCAGCTCAATAATGGCACCCTTGCCGAAGATTGGGATAATCTGGCTAAAGCTTTTGGGCTATCGGTGACAACGCTTTTAGGAGCATATGCCCTTTGGCGTAGACGCAAAAGGGCAGAGATCGAATCTTTAATTTCTGGAGATGACGCTGATCTGGAATCTTGGCTTGATGACAATCTCGATATCGACCGGTCCCTCACCACCACAGAAAATCCACAAGGCTATAGTTCACAAGTCATCACCAAGGATGGCACGCTCCTAGCCTCAGACACCGATTGGACCAATTTCCTTTCTCGAAAAGGGCTGAGCGGCGTTTCTGGATTTTCCCTTTGGGCTTTGGTCGCTTTTTGGAGAAGGAAGAAACAACAAGACGCCCATACCCCCGATAAAAAATATGCCGAAATTGATACCATCTTAGCCAAGTACATCCAAAACAAAAAAAGCCAAATTCGTAGTTTTGATGACTTTTATAGTAAATCAAGTCAAGAAGTCCAAAGCCTCGTTAATACCGAAAAAGAAAGACTAGTCCAAGATTTTATCGCAGAAAACCCAGAACCCATAGCGCCACAAATATCCCAGCTAGAAGCCTTTATCCTAGAACATGGTTATAGCTACAGCCATCAATTTCGAGCAGTCCAAAGTCAAATCAAATACCATTCTTATAATCTTGGATTTGAAGGCTGGCAAGCGATGATCCAAAAAATAGGTCACCAAAAAACCACGGCTTATTATTATCAAAATAACCCCGGAGCGCTCCCAAGAGGCTATGACTATATTCCTCACTTGTATCATGGTGAAGCTGATACGAACAAGAACCTATTTGAACAGTATCTTACTTCTACCAACCTTTCTAAAAGCGAACAAACACAACTACGAAGCCAACTACAAACCACTATCCAAAAAGCCTATAATGAAAGCCTGCTCGTGAGTCCCGCGAAACTCGAACTATCAAAGACCGATCAAGCTCAATATAAAAAAGCCAAAATCGAGTGGAAACAAGCCCTCAAAGAGCATAAATCCCCAGCACAAGAGACCCTCAAAACCTTTTCTGAACGAGTGGGAAGCTATCGCAACCAAGCCGTTGCAGCATCGGTAGTTTCCATCGGACTCAACCAAGGTGCTCATAAAATCGCTCAAAATTTCAAAGACTCTCAACAAGCCAAACACCAAGATCACCAACCCCAATTCACAACTCAATTAACTCAAACCTTAGAAAACTTTTCTTGGGACAATTTGGAAGCACTTAAATCGGGAACCTATGAATGGAGTGATGAACGGGCTATTAAAATCAAGAATAGTATCCAGGCGCTAGAATCTGGTGATTTTGAAGCTCGAAAAGCGTTCACTATGCAATTTTATTACCGGGATTTTGAAGCTCAAATCAAAGAAAAAGAAGCCTATATTTATAAAGAGCTTACCGATCCTTATCAATTGCAATACAAGAGACGAACGTGGTATTGGCCCAATATCAATAAAGCTAAAAGTGACATCATAAATCTTAAACGAGAACAACAAAAAGCCAAGATTCTCATGAACCGATATGATTTTGGAGAAGACCATGACAATATTCATCTTTATGAGGCTGTGGATTGGGCACAAACCGCCCAAGATCTTTTGAGCCAAGAAGTAACCAAGTCAACTTTAACAGAAGATGAAAAAGAAGCTTATTGGGAAACTCTGCAAAAAAGCACCACCGATCAAACGCTTTTCTGGAATAATTTCAAAGATAAAGGGGCCATTGATTTCGAAGATTATCTTAAGGATCAAAGCCAAGCCATTACTGATCAATATAAAAATCAAATCGAGGTTTATGAAAACATTCTCAAGAACCTCCGAAAAGACATTGAGACCCGATATAGTTGGAAACCGTGGTGGTGGCGAAACAATACCTACAATGACTTTAATCGCATTTATACCAATGCCCTGAATAATATCAAAAATCAAGCTGGAATCGCTGCCAGCAAGATCAATCCATATCTAGCCACGATCAAACCACTTGCGGACCAAGAGCGATCCCAGATAGAGATATTAAATCAATACAAAGAAGCCGCGACCAAAGATTACCAGATAAAGAGAGACAAGATTGCCACCCAAAAAAGAGTCCTCCAATTCACTAGACAACTCGAACACCTCGGGAAGGACAATGATTACTTTGGTCTAGGATATGAACATCTCGGAGAGATTATTGAGATCAATGACCAGATATCAAAAACCAAAAACCAAATACCAAAAGCTGAGACGACAAGGGAACGATACGGTTTGGAAGACCAACTCAAAGCGCTCCAGGAGAAAAAAGAAACCCTCACCCAAGATCTCTTCAATCTCAAGTCGGTAGCGGATGGCCTCATCGATATTGATTTCGTAGATGAGCCGGTGATCGAGGATTGGGAGTCTGCTCAGTCCAGCTACTACGAACGGTTGCTAGAAAAGAATCCCGTCTACCAGTATCTCCAAGAACGAGAGAAACAAAAAGCGTTTTATGCCAAATACGCGCAATCTTCAGAAAACTATGATTTTGAGACACTAGCAGAAGGCACGGAAGCTTATTATGAGTATTACAATGACAAGTCTCAAACCGAGAATCTAACTGATGCTAACTTGAGAGCGGTCCGAGAAAAAGCAGAGGCTTACACGGCGTATCGTAATAAGCAGCTCCCCAAAAAAATGATCTGGTATCCTTGGAACAATAGATCGGGGAAATCGTATGCGTATATCGAAGACTACAAAGACGCCAAGTGGGAACAACTGCATATGGATTACTATCGGCAGGCTAATATTTATAACAACAGCCAGAGAACCCAAGAAGCCAAAGAAGCGATTGAAGCCTACCGGATTGAGCTTGAGGATCGA
>DATDAE010000090.1:0-4250 GCA_036525565.1 Candidatus Altimarinota bacterium | reverse complement strand
ACTTCTTGTATTAGCTTTTCTTTCATCTTTAGCAATTGGTCTGATGGATACATTCTTTAGGGAGTTAGTAAATCCCTTCATTTTACCATCTTCTTCTCCCCCCTCGAAATATGTAAACCTAATTGCTGCAATCTTAACAATATTTGATCAAATTTTGACCTGCTATTGTACCATATTTCACCCTTTATATCAACAAAAAAAGTTTGTATCTTTGCTCGTTTTTAGGTACAAATCTTGAGTACAAAAAGTTATCAATAAATTCATTTAGGCTTATTCTCATGAAAAAAATCATAACACTGCTTTTATTGCTTCTCTTGATTCCCTTGGTGCAGGCCGATGAAGGGCTGGTTTTTTCGGATATGACTTCTAGCGATCCAGATTATGAATTGGTGACGAATTTTAACAAAAGAGGCTTGTTCTCAGGTATTAATGGAGAAGCTAACCTCGATGCACCCCTTATGAAGGCTCATGGCGTGATGTTGGCCATGAAATTGGTTGATAAGGAGCCCGATCTAGCCTTGGCCCAAAAAATGGGGCTTATTAGTGCCATTCCCACGGCTGATCAGTCTCTGAGTAAAGCGGAATGGATGGTTATTTTATCGCGAGCTTTTAAAATTCCTCTTGAAGTCCAGCCTGGTCAGGCTTGGTATGATCCAGCTTTTAAACTTGGTCAGAATCTAAAAGTCCTCACACAAGAGGATGATCCCTATAGTCCAGTGGATAGACGGCTCGCCTTGCGTTCGGCTTATAAGTTTGAGTCAGTCTTCAAAGTACAAATTCAGCAAGGGATTGTGGTAAAAGTAGAGGAAGATCTTATGAATATTCGAAATGGGCTTTTAGATCCCGCAAAAACAGCGATTGAAGCTGAAAAAGATATTTGGGGCTCTATTATCAAACTAAAAGATGTAGATCCGGCTATTGTGCCGGTGGCCAGACTCGAAGCCTTGAGAGCCTATCAAATGGCCCTCTTGATTCTTCATCAAATGCGATTTTCTCCGTCTTCCGAGCTTTTGCCCCTTCGGCAGACTTGGATTGCGGCACAACTCAAAAAAGCTGTGCAGTATCTCCCGCCTTCAGAAGGCTTTGGAGCCGATCTTCGTCATATGTCCGGTCTCACAAGTTCAGAAGAAGTTCCGGCGGTTTATGAGCTACTGAGCGAGTAAGCCATCAATAATAGCGACAAAATCATCAAAGCTGGCCGCGCCTCGGACGGGTATTTTGTCGTTTATCATAAAAAAGGGCGTCCCTCGAACGCCTAAAAGGGTTCCTAGATTTTTATGGGTTTCTACAATAGGAGAGATATTTTTCTTCATGCATTCATCATAGGCTCCCATTTCTGTTGGCAAGTCTTGGGCTATTTTGCGAAGCGCTTTCTTGTCTACGGTTCCATAATATGATTCAAAGTACTTGTACGTAAAATCAGAAAATTTTCCTTGCTCTCCTACACACGCGGCCACCTTATGCACATCTGTGACTTGTGGATGTATCAAGAAATGCATAAATTGAATGTCAACTTGGTCTCCATATTTAGCTTGCAGGGCTTTCATGGTTTTGGAACCTTGACGGCAATAGGCGCACCCAAAGTCAAAGAATTTACTCACTTTTACCTTTTTTTTCAGATGTTCCGGCATTGGTTTTAGCTCTTCGATCGGAGGCGTGAAAGAGGTTGCGTTTTCAAGCGTGGTTTGGTCTTGATTTTGAGGCGTTTCCTGAGTTGTTTTTTCACATCCGTTGAGAGAGAGAAGACAAAGCAAGATCAAAAACAATTTTTTCATAATCGAGCAAAGATTTTAGATATTTAGAGGACACGCTATTGTTGCATTTTTTCTTGGTATTCTGAAATTTTTTTTTATAATATTCTCAAATCTAGTCTTTAATCTTTTTTTACTATGTTTAAGTATCTTGCGTTGGTATTGTTGGCTTGCTCATTGACGGCCTGTAATCATGTAGCGAGTGATGAAGGTGCTATGATGGATGGAGACGTTATGATGGATGAAATGATGGATCACGAGGGAGACGATGCGAAAGATGGGGCTGATGTTATGATGGAGGATGTTGAAGTAGAAGTTGAAGCTCCTACGGGAGTTCGATACGAAGCTTACAGCGAAGAAGCTTTTATGGGAATAGCATCCAAGAAAGCTATTTTCTTTCACGCGGCATGGTGTGCTAAATGTAAAAAATTGGATGAAGACATCCTTGGGGCTATCGAAAAAATGCCGGAAGGAACGAGAATCTTCAAAGCGGATTATGATACAGACGAAGCCTTGAAACAAAAATATGGTGTGGTCAGTCAAGATACCGTGGTTTTGATAAATCCTGATGGTTCGGTTTCACAAATTATATCAGGGGCTACAGTTGATGAAGTGAAAGCCTTTTTCAAAAGCTAATAATTGAATCTATTGATCTTAAAAGCCCTCTTTTCTAGAGGGTTTTTTTGTATCGGAAGGCGTGCAGAGTGTTTTTGTTTTTTTTATATTATTGGTTACAATGAGTTGGATTTTTTATTTATTCTTTACGCTCTCTTTATAATGCAGATTTTTCTTGATAGTGCAGACTTGGATCTTATAAAAAAATATGCCGCTTGGGGGATTGTGGATGGGGTCACGACCAATCCAACCTTGATCGCCAAGGAAGGCGTAGATCTCGAAACTCGTATAAAAGCCATTGCCGAGGTGGTCGATGGGCCTATTTCGGCTGAAGTGGTTTCGACGGAAGCTTCAGACATGATCAAAGAGGGTCGTATCATCAGTGCATGGCACAAAAATGTTTATGTTAAGGTGCCAATGACGAGCGAAGGCCTCAAAGCCGTCAAAGTTTTTTCATCGGAAGGCATTCATACCAATGTTACGCTGGTGTTCTCCGTGCCCCAAGCCATGATGGCGGCGAAAGCCGGGGCGACCTTGGTTTCTCCTTTTTTGGGACGCGTGGATGACATTAGCTACGATGGCGTTGGGCTTGTGGCTGATATTGTGACAGTGTTTCAGACTTATGGGATTGGGACGCAAGTTCTGGCAGCGTCGGTGAGACATCCGCTGCATGTGGTAGAGGTTATGAAAGTAGGCGCTGATATCGCTACCATTCCTCCAAAATTATTAGATAAACTGGTGACTCATCCCTTGACCGAAAGTGGACTGGCTCAGTTTTTGAAAGACTGGGAGAGTTGTGAGAATTGTAAAAGTGTACTTTAATCTAAAATGCTAAAACATGCTCAGCCTTGATCTTACTTACGCGGATAATATGCAGCTAGACCAAAGTCAGTTGCAGGACTTTCTTGGGAGAATTCAAGATCGTCATCAAGGATTTTACACTTGTATTGATGATACTTTGGTTTTGGACCAGATAGAAGCCTATGCCAAAGCCGTAGAAGGACGATATGATGATATAGTTATTTTGGGGATTGGTGGGAGTGCTTTGGGCCCTCGGGCTATCCGAGATACTTTGCGACCATTATTCCATCAACCCAAACCACATTTGCATGTGATTGATAATGTCGACCCAGCGATGCTTCAGGAGCTCGAAGATCATATAGATATTGGGAAAACACTTTTTTTGGTGATTACCAAATCTGGAGGCACGCCTGAAACCCTGAGCCAGTATTATTATTTTCGGAAAAAGGTTGAGCAAGTGGGTTTGATTATTGCGGAGCATTTTGTGTTTATTACCGATCCAGAAAAAGGCGTGCTTCGAGCCATTGCCAAAAAAGAACCTATTCCGGTATTTGATATTCCGTCCGATGTTGGAGGGCGATTTAGTGTGCTTACGCCTGTGGGGCTTTTGCCAGCGGCGTTGATGGGGATGGATATCAGATCAATGATAGAGGGAGCGCAAGAAGTTCGTGATAGATTTCTTTGTGGAGAAGTGACGGACAATATTTGCTATGAATTGGCGAGTCTGCAGTACAAGGCTTTGGAACGAGGAAAAAGTAACACGGTCTTTATGCCTTACGTAGCCCATCTCAAGACCGTAGGGGATTGGTATTCTCAGCTTTTGGCTGAATCTACAGGGAAGATCAATCGTCGTGGAGAAAACACAGGGTTAACGCCCCTAGTGGCAACCGGGACCACCGATCAGCACAGCCAAGTACAACTTTATGCGCAGGGGCCTGATGACAAACACTTTATCTTTTTGATCACCAAAACCCAAGATCATTCCCATATCATCCCAGCTCCAGAGGGTGATGATAAAACGAAAATGTTAAATGGTGTGTCTTTTGGGAAACTGCTTTATACTGAATATAAAGCTACCGCCGC
>DATDAE010000089.1:0-4398 GCA_036525565.1 Candidatus Altimarinota bacterium | reverse complement strand
GCTTGAGGATCGAAGACGTGCGCAATGGGAAACCTCACATGCGGTGGATCTGAGTACCAAGTTTACCGCTGAGCAACTCGAGTCTTATGAAACCCTCAAGTCCGAATGGACCAGAACTCAGGCTGCTGAAACCGTGACCGTACAAAAAGAAGTCGTGGTCAAAGTGCCGGCACAAACCAAATCGAGTTCTAAAAAAGTGAAACTCCATCCCGTATCGGTAGCTAAAGAAATCGGAAAACCACTCGAAGTTGCCCTCAATGAATCTACCTACGAAGATTACGCCAAAGTCTTTGGGGAAGAGCTGACCGCCGCTCAATCTGGCGCTTTGGTAGGGGCTTTGGCTGCTCTTAATCTGCCCATAGAACCAGAAATGCCCGAAGGGGCTCAAGATTATTTGGAACTTTCCCTCAAAACCGATAAAGTGAGAAATACCATGGAAACCCAAGACAAAGATTTGCGCAACACGGTCATCCGCCGTCAAAAATTAGAAGCTCAGATCAAGTCACTCACCACCAAAGCCATGGATAGTTACGATGCATGGCGCAGCACGGGAACCAATAAAAATTATAACAACTACCTCCGATATAATACCGAGTTACGAGAAAAAAAAGGCCTTCTCAAAGACCTCCAATCATACGAGGCAGAACTCAGAACGACGCTTCACACTACCCAAGATCAATTTAACGACCTCCAAGCGTCTCTTGGCCGGGAGACCACCAAATTTGCTCGGTATGACAACCTCCTGACCACCTACAAAAAAGAACAAACCGCCTACGAAAAACGTAAAGCTGAGATCACCGCCTCGGTCGCCGAGAAATATGACTATCTCAGAGCCAAAGCTCAAACCTATTATCAAGCCGCTCAAACCACCGATGATGAACCTCTGGTGGCCTTTATCGAAGCTGATCTCACCCAAGATCAAGAGGAAGTCTACATCCCCGCGAGTGAACAAATCGTGATTGAGGCCAGAGAGATCCCCAAGGATTTGTATGAGTTGTCGAATTTGGTGGCGATGGGTGGGATGGGAATTGGTGGAAAATCTTCCATAGATACTAGTAATCCTTTTTGGACCAATAAAGTTATTAGCCAGTTTAAAGAAGGTAATATTGATGCATTGCTTTTGTCAGATCTATCCTTTGATGATCAGAAAAGCCTCCTTGATGCTGCAGAATCCCATCGGGAATTAGCTGATATTCTACAAAAAGAAGAGGATGAAATCATCGAATTACTCATCCGAGCGATATCTAAAAACCTCAATGATCATCCTCTTTACTTTCCGATGAGAGACATTGCAGCTGCAGTTTACGATCTCAAAGATCAAGTAGGAACCTATAAAAAAATGGATCCTAAAAATTACGGACTTCTAACAGAAGATCTTATAAACACAGAAACAGGTTTCCAAGCGGCTATTTATTCAAATGGAGAAAACACGGTTGTCGCTTTCGCCGGAACTCAAGACTCAAAAGACTGGGATGATAATATTGCTCAAAGTATTGGATTAGATTCAGCTCAATACAAAGCAGCAAAAGATTTAGCAGAAAAAATAAAAGCGAATCTTACAAACCAAAAATTAATATTCACAGGACATTCTCTTGGTGGCGGTTTAGCAGCTTTAGCCGGCGCAAGCACTGGGGCGACCACCTTAACCTTTAATGCTGCTGGGATTCACAAAAAAACACTAGACAAAGCTGAAGTATTCAACAAAAATTTCGAAAATATTACCAATTACGCTACTCGGCGAGATATTCTTACTGATATTCAAGAAAATATTAATTTGGGCCCCATCTCTTTCCTGGCTCCAAATGCTCTCGGCAAACAGGTGAAAAAAAGTGGATCTGGTCTGCTCCAATATCTTCCATCTATTTTTAGCCCTACGCCTCTGAAGATCTACAATGGAATCCAACAGCACAGCAATTTCTAAAAAACCACCATGTTCAAAAAAATTTTAATATCAATACTAATTCTCAGCTGCCTCAACAGCTGTAGCTGGAACAATTTTCGATCAGCCAGCCAAACATTTACGGACCCTCAAGTGATTGAGCTGGCAAATGCTGCCAAAAACGGTGATACCCTGAAAATTGATGAACTTCTATCTACTGGTGTCGATATAAATGCCATGGGAAAGCAAAATCGAGATCCCCTATTTTGGCTCTTTGTCATGAATCGAGACACCGAAGCCAAGAAAAAAGGTTTCAAACATTTATTAAAAAATGGCGCCAATCCATTACATATAGCAGAAGATTCTCAAACAGTCTTACATCTCAGTGCTGGGCACAAAGATCCCTATTACTTAAAAACTATTCTGGAAGTCCAACCAGATATCGACATTGATTTCGAATCTAGTAAATCATCCTGGGCTACTCCATTGATGAAAGCCTTACTCTCAGATCGGTACGAAAATTTTAAAATAATTCTTGAACATGGGACCGATATAGAGAAAAAAAATGCCCGAGGAGATACTCCTCTGGCTATGGCAAGAAGTGACTATGAATTCGCATACTTGCTATTACAAAGAGGGGCTGACTATACAGTAGGCGAAGGCGAAATAACCGGTGGTAATCCAAAAGGACGATCCGCTCTGGTTTGGTCTATAGAGGCATTGAGATATTGGCCATCAATGGCTATTGAACATCACGGCATCGACTACCGCGAAAAGGTCATCGAGTTCCTCCGCGAGAAGGGTGTAGAGGTCAATCCCTGGTATCCGGAGGACCATGGGTTTGAGCCCTAAAAAACAATTCTATTCATGATAAAAATCCTCAAACAAATTTTTAAATGGGTCCTCATCGCAGCCTTTTTTGTGATCTTGATTTTTACCCTGACCGTACTGGGGTTTAATTTCCTCAGAAAACCATCCAATAGCCGCTCTTGGGATAGCGAACAAGCAAAGCTTGCCCACGCAACGCTTGAGCAAGATATCGTCACGATTCACGATTTGCGTTATTTTAAATACGATGCAACCGGCGGCAAAAAACTTGAATACGAAGATCGTGTCTATGATCTAGAAACCTTGGAAGGGCTCGATTTTGTGGTTTCGTATTTCTCCGAGTCTGACGCCATTGCTCATACCTTCCTGACCTTCCGATTCAAAGATCAACCAGGACTATCGGTTTCCATTGAAGCCAGGCGAGAACAAGGCGAGTCCTATTCCCCTTTCAAAGGTATTTTTGGAAAGTATGAACTCATCTACGTCCTAGGGGATGAACGAGACATCATAGGCCTGAGGAGTCATATACGACAAGAGCCGCTTTATCTCTATCCCACTAAAGCCAGCAAAGAAACCGCTCGTAAGATTTTTGTAAATCTGCTCGAACGTACCAATGAACTCTATGAATCTCCAGCCTTTTACAATACCCTCTCGCATAATTGCACCAATCTGCTCGCACGCCATATCGAGAAATCTTCTGGAAAAAAAATCCCTCTAAGTTATAAAGTACTCCTTTCTGGGCACAGTGATGAGCTCGCCTATGATCTGGGATTATTAGAAAGTGATGAGCCTTTTGAAAGCCTCAAAACACGATCCCTCGTGGACCCAAAAGGTATTATGATAACCGATCCTGAGTTTTCCCAGAAGATACGAAAGTAAATTCGAGCCTTTTAATCTCGGCATAGCGAAAGAGGGATCCTTGCGGACCCCTCTTTCTAGGTAGGTAGGTAGATCATGGGTTTGATCATCAGCGGCAAAAGCCAATGATCAATGCGCAAACCTCTTTGCTTAGCCTTTTTTTCTACTTAAGTAGGTGTTTCCCTAGGGAAACGAGTTGCTTTATATAAAGCATGTGGGATTGTATAAAAGTTGGCAACTTATGTCAACAAAATTTTGATCTTTTGCAATAGAAGGAGTAAAATAGCAAGCGAAATGACCAAAAAAACATCAACCGAAATCCGACAAATCCTAAGTCAATTAGGCCTCAATGAGAAAGAAAGCATACTCTATCTCGCAGCATTAGAATTGGGTGAATGCAGCATCAAAGAGTTATCCGAAAAAACGAATATCAATCGTACCACCATCTATCTCTATATCAATCCTTTGAAGCAAAAGGGATTTCTTTCTGAGATCAAAAAAGGAAATCGTACCACCTTTATCGCCGAAGATCCTCGAGACATAACCAATATCGTTGATCGACAAAAGAATGAACTCAAGACTCAAATTGGAGAATTAGATTTAGTTTCGGAAAAGTTGCCAGAGGTAATGCAGGGATTATTGGCAATTTCTAGTTCAAGTCATAAAGACAAACCTCATGTTCGCTTTTTTGAAGGAATAGAAGGCATAAAACAAGTTCATTACCATATACTAAATCACGCACAATCTGTAGATTCCTTCTTCTCCATAAAAAATACTCAACAGCCTGAAATACAAGAATTTTTAACAAAAGAATATATAGAAGGAAAAGTAAA
>DATDAE010000088.1:0-5256 GCA_036525565.1 Candidatus Altimarinota bacterium | reverse complement strand
ACCAATCTGGTTGCGATCTTGGCTTTGGAGTTTCCTATTCTAAAAATGCTTCCCTCTACAGCGAACGAGTTGGTGGCACCTTTATCCGTGTCAAAAACCCACAAGAAAAAGCCGAAATTGAATCCCAAACTTATCGTCTTATCAGGCAATCGCTTTCTTGTTTGCCTCAATATGGAGTCCGTATAATGAACAATATCTTTGATCAAAAGAGGGGGCAATGGATAGCCGAACTTGAAGGTGTCAGGAAAGACATCACGGAACGAAAAAATAATTTTATAAAAATACTTCCCCCATCTTTTGAGTACCTCAATCATTGCCGAGGAATGTTTGGGATGATGTATTTATCTCAGTCCAAAGTTCAGATGCTTAAAGAAAAATATTCGATCTATCTGACGCTCGACTCTCGTGTAAATTTTGCCGGCATCCGAGACCAGGATTATGAATACTTAGCAGAAGTATTGCCCAAAGTCTTAAACTAACTTGAGAACTGGCATTAAAAACAAATCAAGGTTTTCATACACTCGGACTTGAGAACTCAAGAATGTTCGTTATAGTCCCGAAGTTCCTAAGTTCTTAAGTTCATAAGTTTACCTATGTTTAGTGATGAAGCCAAAATAACCGTAGAAGCTGGAAAAGGAGGCGATGGATGTGTCCACTTTCGCCGTGAGAAATATGTACCCCAAGGTGGTCCTGATGGTGGTAACGGCGGCCGGGGGGGAGATCTCATTTTTAAGGCTATTAATAATATCCACACCCTGTCTAACTTTAGACATAAAAAATATTTTCAAGCCCCTAATGGAAAACCCGGAGAAAAAGGGAATCGAACCGGGAAAGATGGAGAAGATCTCATCTTAGAGGTTCCCGTAGGAACTCAAATCCAAAGTCATGGTAAGATTATCGCCGACCTCACCAAAAAAGATCAAGTCATCACTATCGCCCAAGGTGGGATCGGAGGCAAGGGAAATGCTGGGTTTGTAAATTCCATCCGTCAAACCCCGAGCTTTGCTGAAAAAGGGGACATCGGTGAAAAACTCGAACTCGAACTGGAGCTCAAATTGGTGGCTGATGTGGCCTTGGTAGGCTATCCAAGCTCTGGTAAATCTACCTTTATCTCGGTGGTTTCCAATGCTAAACCCAAAGTAGCCGAATATCACTTTACCACGCTCGTGCCAAATCTCGGTGTCGCTAAAGTCGAAGACAAGGACCTCGTTTTTGTCGACGTACCAGGACTGATCGAAGGTGCTCATGAAGGTAAAGGGCTCGGACATCAATTTCTCAGACACATCGAACGATCTCGGTATGTACTGCATTTGCTGGATATTTCAGCCGAAGACCCACTCCATGATTTTGAGGTTATTCGAGGGGAACTCGAAAAGTTTTCCCCAACGCTCAATGAAAAACCCTTCCTTCCGGTCTTTACCAAGATCGACCTCAGTGATGAAGAATACGAGGATGCTATGACTAAGGCTTTTGAGAAAAAGTTTGGCATCAAACCTTTTAAGGTCTCGGCCGCCACCCATGAAGGGATGGATGGCCTCCTCAAATACGTCGTAAGTCATCTCCCTCAAACCGTAGAAGAAGATATCATAGAAGACGAAGACGAAGATGATGTCGTCCAATTTCGCCCAGCAGAGACCTTAAAAGATCACGATCGACAAGTCGATATCGAGAAAGCCAAATTTTGGTGGTCCTTGTCCAATCAACGACTCGAGCAAATCAGTCGACAAACCGATTGGGACAATGAAGGTGGCCGTGAACGCGTGTACGATGTACTCAAAAAATGGAATGTCCTGCAAAAACTGGAAAAACTAGGCGCCATGCCTGGAGACAAACTCAAAATTGGAGAACATGTTTTAGAATACCGAGGTACTTAAACCATATACAAAAAGACAAACCTTCTGGCTTTCATTTTAAAGTTAGCTTGTATGCTGTATGTTGTATGTTGTATATTTATTTTCGATGCTCCAACGCGCTAATCTCATCCTCCTATCTCTCCTCCTGGCCCTCCTGCCCTGGCACGGATTTTTGACCACGATAACACCTGATTATATACGGTTTTGGAAAGAGATAGTGCTCTTGTTCTTGGGCGTACTAAATTTGAAAAACCTACGAAAAGCCAAATACAAAATTCCTAAACGCTATTGGTGCTCTCCTTATTTTTATCTGATAAGTTTTTTATTGTACGGTGGTATTTTGATCTTCACGGCTTCGGATCAAAATACGAGTCTCATCGCCTTCCGATATATTGCTACTGGCTATATCGCTTTCTTGGTTTTCGAACTCTCAAAACCCCCACGCCCCAAATCCCACATACTGTATTCTGTTTTTCTTGGTTCCTGCACACTGTCGGTCCTTTTTGGGGTATGGGCCCAATACCTAGGAGGATACGAAGTCCTGACGGCTTTCTATTCTCATACCATTTCCAGTTGGGTCCCAGGACAGACGCTCCCCCTTTATCATACTATCGGAGACACTATCCGTATGCAGGGAGGCGCTTCAGGGCCAGTAGCTTTTAGTCATATGATGGTTGCGGCACTTTTTGTCTCCCTTTTTAGCCTCGAAAAAAAGCTCAAATACCATGACCGATATTTGATGGCGGCGCCTTTATTACTCATCGGTATTTATCTGAGTTATAGTCGTGCGGCCTTTTTAGCGGCCCTCATCCTGCTCGGCCTCAAAGCGCTCGAACATGCCAAATTCCATCGTAACGAAAAAACCATATTTTCACTCGCCGTGATGATTCTGCTTGGCATCATGCTCTTCTTTACACCCCCTATCCAATCACGGTTAGAACATTTGATGGAACGCGCTGGTACCTCTGATCATTTTCAGCGTCCGATGCAAGCCATCATCGATGGACTCGAGTCACCTTTCTTTGGAAAGTTGGGGAGTTATGGGCCTGCTGCGAGGATAGACAACCTCAAAACATTCAACAACGATCAAGCTCCCATTGCTGAAAATGTACTCGCTGATTATTTTGTACAAATCGGGCTCATAGGCCTATTTTTGATCCTTGGATTTTGGTTTACGCTCTGGAAAACGATGCCCTCAAACGGCAAGCGATGGATGCTTATCATCCTGGTGACGTCCCTTTTTGCAACGATTTTTGATATGGTCCCACTCAGCCTTATTTACTTTTGGATTTTGTCTCAAGAGTACTATCATGCCCTTGATACTTAACCCTTACTTCTTGTAACTTGTAACTCGATAATCATGTCTATTCTGACGGCCAATTTAATTCAAATTTCATTTTTTTCGCTCCTCGCTTTTATCATTGCGGTGGGAACTTATCCACCATTTATCGAAATGATTGCCAAGTTCAAACTAACGAAAAAAATACGAGAAGAATCTATGGACGGGAAAAAGGCCAAAATTTTTGCCCGCCTTCATGCCCACAAATCTGGAACCCCGACGATGGGGGGGGCTGTCATCGTTTTCGCCGTGCTGATAACTGTGATCATCTCTCGAGTGTTGTCCTATTATGGGATTGTAGAAAGTTCACTCCTCAACCGAGGCGAAACCTACCTACCCATCGCCACTCTCGCCGGAGCGGGTATACTGGGTCTGGTCGACGACTATCTCAACATCATCGAAAGCGGCAAACAAAAAGGCCTTTCTGCCCGTGTAAAAATGATCAGTCTTCTGGCCATGGCAGGACTTGGCGCTTTATGGTTTGCCTTTAAACTCGAATGGTCAACTATTCATCTTCCAGGTATTGGAAATTTTGATATTGGACTTTGGTATATTCCGCTTTTTATGTTTGTCTTTGTGGGCACCGCCAACGCGGTAAATTTTACGGATGGTTTGGACGGACTTGCCGGAGGACTTTTGGCGATCTGTTTTACCGTTATGGCGGCTATTGCTTATTTTTATGAACTTCCGATTTTGGCTACTTTCTGCTGCGTGATCGTAGCGGCTATTGCGGGATTTTTGTGGTTCAATGTGCCTCCCGCCAAAATCTATATGGGAGACGCTGGAAGCATGGCACTGGGAGCGACTCTCGGCGTGATTGCCATGCTGACCAATGCTGTAGTGGTTCTTGCCATTATCAGCGTAATTTTCATCCTCGAAACGATATCGGTTATCCTGCAACTGTTTTGGAAAAAACACTTTAAACGAAAGCTCTTTCTGGTTGCGCCCATTCATCATCATTTTGAAGCTTTGGGGTGGTCCGAAACCCAGATCGTGATGCGATTTTGGATGATTGGGGCGATTGCCGGCGTGATTGGTTTACTCCTTGGACTCATAACTATAGACGGCGGTCTTTTCTAGATTGAGGAATTCGTTCACAAGTTCTAAAGTTTACAAGTTCTTAAATTAGATACATGTCTGACACAAACCATCGGCCTTTCGAAAATTTCTTATTTCATCTGCATCAAGCCGGGGATCTTTTGAAATTAGAACCCCCTATCCTCGAAAAACTCAAAACACCGGAAAACATATTTGAAACCAGTATTTCCTTTGAAAAAGAAAATGGCGAAAAAGCCACGGCCAAAGCCTATCGAGTGCAGCATAACTCAGCGAGAGGCCCCTATAAAGGCGGGATCAGGTTTCATCCCGACGCCGATCTCGATGAAGTCAAAGCCCTCGCCAGTCTCATGAGTCTCAAGTGTGCTGTTGCCAATATCCCTCTAGGCGGAGGCAAGGGGGGCGTACAAATCGATCCCAAAAAACTAACTCACAAAGAATTAGAACGTGTTTCAAGGGCTTATTTCCGAGCGGGAGCCGAAAGCCATATCTTTGGTCCTAATAAAGATATACCGGCCCCCGATGTCTACACCAACCCCCAAATTATGGCTTGGATGATGGATGAATACGAGAAAGTCGTAGGACATAAATCCCCCGGCGTCATCACCGGTAAACCCGTAGAATTAGGGGGAAGCCTTGGCCGAAACTATGCAACCAGTTTGGGAGGGTTTTATGTGATGGAATATTTTCTCAAAAAGCTCGGCGTCAAAAAAGAGAAGAAAGATTTGAGAATCGCTATCCAAGGTTTTGGCAATGCTGGAGCTTATTTTGCCGATATTGCGAGCGATGCCGGATACAAAGTCGTAGCGGTTTCTGATTCCAAGGGTGGAGTTTATTGCCATGGGGATGAATGTGAAATCCCTCGTCTCCACGAACATAAGAAAAAGTATGGCTCGCTTCGAGGCAACTACTGTGACGGAGAAGCCTGTGATATCGAAAAAATGCAGGCCGATCAAATCAAGGTCGTCAGCAACGAAGAACTTCTCACGCTCCCGGTCGATGTTCTGG
>DATDAE010000087.1:0-7194 GCA_036525565.1 Candidatus Altimarinota bacterium | reverse complement strand
CCATCTTTTGATAAAATTTCAGATCCTCATCTGTGATGGTGAAAGTTTGGCCGGAAACGGGGCAGATTTTTTGGATCATGGTTTTGGGTATGATTAAATACCGCGAAGAAGCCTCAATGCGAAGACGCATTTTTTCCTCTTGTAATATTTTTTGAATGTACTGTTATTATAAAGCTGTAATAAAGAAATCAAAATTATTATCATTGTTTGAGTGAGAAATACCTTGTTTGAGAGGTTTTGTGTTTAAGAAAAGTGTCGAAAGTTTTTTACAAATGAGTGGTTTACAAGTACAATGAGATGGTAAAGTATAACTCATGATTGAAACCCAACTCAAATTTCTCGGACTTTCGGATGATGAGACCAAGATCTATCTCATACTTTTGAAATATGGGACGTCTTCGGTGGCGCAGATCAGTCGTCTGACCAAGATCGGACGGGTGAATTGTTATCATCACATTGAGAAACTCCTGAGTAAGGGGGTTATCTCTCAATCACAACAATCAAAGATCAAATCCTATACCGCGGAGCATCCGCGGATTTTCCTCAATAGAGAACAAGAAAGATTAAATGTCGCGAAAGACATCGTGCCAGAGCTTCTAGCGATGACGGCCAATGATCCGAGAAAGCCCAAGATCCAGTTTTTTGAAGGGAAAAATGGGATCAAAAATATCTTTGAAGATATGACCGATCAAGAGGGGGGGGAGATTGTGAGTTTCTCCAACTTTGATAAATTGACCGAATTTATCCCCGAATTTTTAGAAGACCACTTCCGAAAGAGATTTGAAAAAGGCATTAAGACGCGGTTTATTGCCCCTTGGACCGGGATCGCTGAGCAATTCCAAGAGAACTTTTTCCCCGAAAATCACGACCCAAAATTGTCGGAGATATTTCTCATTTCCCCTAAGGAATTTCATTTTGATTCGGAGATTTCGATCTTTGGAGGGGCCATTGCCATCATGAATTTGAATGATGAGAATCCCGTGGGAATCCTGATCGAAAATCCAGAACTTTATCGTACCCAAAAAGCCATTTTTGATCTGGCATGGCTTGGGGCGACCAGTTTTGTTACTGGATAATTGAAAAGCTTCCCCCTGACAAGGGGGACGTCCCGACTTGTCGGGACAGGGGGTTTGTTTTTAACCTACTTTTTTATGCATAAGCCGAAATCGCTATTTTGTTTGGGACTTTTTTTGAAAAAAGTCCCGCAAAAACTTGCCGCTGAAGCTCGATTTGAAAAGTTCTATTCACTCGTTTCGCTAAATTTTGAAAACTCGCAATAGGTCATTGTGTCTGTAAGCTCAAACAGTTCAAAATTTTGTGCTCTACTCTTAAAGAACTTTTAATCAAATCTTACTTAGGCGGCGGTTTTAGGAGCAAAATTCCCAAAGGGCTCACCCGTATTTTAGAGTCCCCTCCCTGACAAGGGAGGGGCTAGGGGTGGGTTTAATGAGTAAGAAGGGCGAGATTTAGTTATTCATTAGATGTATTAGGCCAGGCCCTAGATAAATTATTAGCAAGGCGGGGAAAATAAACAAAACCAAGGGGAGCGTGATTTTGACCGAAGCCGTGCGACTAAGTTCTTCGGCTCTTTGTCGGCGCTTGGTGCGTAGGATTTCGGATTGAGTTTCGAGGGTGGAAGCGAGGGAGACTCCCAACTGTTTAGCGTGGAGAATGCTGCTAAGAAAATGATGCCAGTCTTCGATGGGGACTTGTGCTTGGAGATTTTTGAGGACTTCTTCCAGGGTTTTTCCCAGATTCATAAGCGCGAGTTGGGCTTTGACTTTGGTGGCGATGAAACTGTTTTGGTCCTCGCTGAGATAGGCAAGCGCTTGTTCGAGGTTGAGACCACTTTGAAGTACCAAAGATAATAAATCCATAAAACTCGGAACTTCTTCTCCGAGCACCTTGAGGCGTCGCTCGTATCGAGCTTGAAGCCAGAGATCAGGAATACTAAAAAGGATGATGTAAAGTATCAAAAGCCAGAAAAGATTTTTGGTGTTGAGTTCTCCAAACCAAATAAAAAGCCAGAAATAGAGAATCATAAAAGTCAGAATGGTTTGTTTAGCTCGCATAAAAGAGTTGGGAGGGTATTGGAGGAGCTCCAATTTTTTGAGTGTTTTTTCTGAAGTAAGCGCTTCACACATTCGGCCCGGGCGAGAAAGCCATTCGAGTATTCGTGATCTTTGGGTGAGCGTTTTCTGATATTTGATGTCTGATATTTGATATTTGTATTGTTTGCGAAAGAAAAAATCAGGATGACCTCTGCGCGTGGTATGCAGTTTGTAGAGAAGTAAGAAAAGTAAGAAGAGAAGTAAGTATTGCATGTTTTTTCGTATGAGGGGGGCGTATAGCGTATGGCGGCCTTTCACTATACGCTATACAAAATTTGCTCTACGTCTTTAGAGTTTGATATTGATAATCTTCCAGATCATCCAGAAACCAATGACTTCAAGAATGATCGATAAAACCAAGAGAAAATTTCCTATGGAGGTCGTGAAAAGAACTTCCACATGAGAAGGCGAAAGCCACCAAAAAATGAGAAGTGAGCAAGGCCAAAGGCCGGCAATCAGAAGTCCACTCATCTTGCCTTGAGAAGTGAAGGATTTGATGTCCCGTTGAAGTTTGAGTTTTTCTTCGATGATGTGACTTAGTTTTCCAAAAAGCGTGACGAGGTTTCCTCCGGTTTGAATCTGGATGCAGGTGGCTCGTGTAAAGAAATCAATTTCAGGGTGATTTATACTTTGAGCAAAGGATTTTAAGGCGGTTTGAGTCGGAATTTGAAGCGCTAAGTCTTGATTGAGTTGGGCTACAGGTTTGGCCAAGGGCTCAGGGATTTCTCTGCCGGCAAAAACAAAGCTTTGAGTAAGGCTGTAGCCCGCACGAAGCGTGCTTTGGAGAATTTGCAAAAAGAGTGGTAGTTGGGATACGAGTTTTTGTCGACCATTTATTTGGTGTTTGAAGTTAGAGAGCCAGTTTGACCCAGATTGAATACTTTTTTTATTCATAATGAGGTCAAGCTGTGAAAGAGCTTGTTTCTGCTTTTTTTGTATTTCACGCCGTTTGAGGAGCCAGGTTATAAGGCTTAAAAGTATATGATAAAGGATGAGTCCCATGATTAAAATCACGACCACAAGATGCCACCAAGATTGGTGCACGAGGTCGGAGATTTGGAAAAGGTATGAAGGCATCATCTTAGATAAACTTATCTTGAGTGGCGTCGTATTTAAAAAGTGTTTGAACCTTATATTCGCTGGACTTTAGATCTTTTTCTACTCGGGCAATTTCGGTTATTTTGCGAGAGCCATCAGAAAGTCTTGATTGCTGGATAATCAGATCAATGCCTTGGATGATTTGGGCTCGGATGGCCGGAAGTGGCATCTCGATACCGCCGGTGAGTACCATGGTTTCAAGTCGAAAAAGGGCTTCGAGTGGAGCATTAGCATGTAGGGTGGTGAGGGATCCTCGGTGTCCGGTATTCATGGCTTGGAGCATGTCGATGGCTTCTCCTGATCTGATTTCCCCTACCACAATACGATCGGGGCGCATTCGGAGCGCATTTTTGAGGAGTTGGCGTATTGAGATTTCGCCACTACCTTCGAGGTTTTGTGGTCGAGATTCGAGGGATATGAGGTGAGGATGGTCGATGCGGATTTCAGCCGAGTCTTCGATGGTGATCAGGCGTTCACTGTGGGGAATGAGGCCAGCACAGGCATTGAGCGTCGAGGTTTTTCCGGCGCCCGTTCCCCCAGAGATCAGGATGTTTTCTTTATCTTGTATCGCTTGTTCTAGGAATTCCGCCATTTGAGGGGAGAGTGATTTTTTCTCCAGCATATCCGTGATGCGAAAGCTTTTTTGAGGGAATTTTCGAATCGTGAGAATGGGGCCACTTAGGGAGAGCGGGGGAATGATGGCATTGACTCGAGACCCATCCTGGAGCCGGGCATCAACCATGGGAGTGCTCTCGTCGATCCGTCGGCCTATCCGTCCGACGATGCGATTGATCACCGCCAAAAGTTGCGCTTCATCTCGAAAAGAAACATCGGTAGCTTCGAGTTTGCCACTTCGTTCAATGAAAATATGGGAGAGTCCATTGACCATGATTTCACTCACTTCGTCGTCTTGGATGAAGGGTTCAATAGGACCTAGTCCCAAAATAATATGGGTGACTTGGTCGATGAGAGATTGGTATTGCGACTGGGGAAGAAGGATGGATTCATCGGTCAAAACTTCTTGGCACAGCTTGTGTACCTCCTCGGGAGAAGGGCTTTCTATCTTTCGATTCTGTATGAGTTGAATAACTTTTTTATACAAAGCTTGAGTCTGCATGATTTGTGGAAATTATATTATCAGGAGGAAGTTTGCAGTATTTCCTCAGAAAGCTTAACCAAAGCTTTTTTAAGGGGGCCTCGTTGGAGGGCCACAGGAAGTCCTTCGAAAATTTGATGCCAAACTCGTGTAGAATCACAGGGAAGGGGTGTAAGTGATTTGAGTTCCAATTGATCGGTAATACGCGTAGTCGCGGTGGTGTTTTTTTTGGGGATTTGATTAAAGATGAGTGAGGTTTTGGATTTAGATTTCGGATAGGCTTCTAGGTAGTTTTTGGTAGCCTCTAAACTACAAGGATCCAGAGAGGCAAAAAGATAAGATTGATCAGCTTTTTCGGTGAGCATCGTATGGAATTGATCTGGAGTGGAGCCATGAAAATCGATATAAAGACGATCAAAACTTCCTGAAATCATGGTTATGAAATCGGTAAAAAAAGTGATATCAATCTTTCGCCATTGTGAAAGCGTCGGGGCTTGAATAATGCTGATGCCTCTAGTCGTAATGATTTTGCTCAAGGTTTCGGGAGTCCATTCTCCTGCCTTATGAAAAGCTACTAGGTCTGAGAAATTATGATGGGCTTCTAGTCCAAGGTGATGATGAATATCGCCAAAGGCTGTCATCTGGAGAAGTCCAATCCTATTCTCGGGATTTTTGAGTTGGTCGAGTAAGGCAAGATTGAGACATATCGTCGTACATCCAGCGGTTTTTGGAGCGGTAAAGAGAAATATATTATTCATGATTTATGGGTTCGGATATTTTGCCAATAGAAGACCTGACCAATACTTGCATGGCAAGACGGAGGCTTCGAGCGGCGATGATGCTTTCAGATTGGGCTTTGGTAGTGTTAAGGACGAGTGTTTTTTTACCGGCTTTGTTGGTTTGTATAGCCAAAATCTCCAAGTTCTCAGCGATGATGAGGTCTTCTTGGTTTCCGGGATTGCTGACGATGAGATCGATATGGTCTTTGGATTTGAGTTGAGGGAGCCGGGCGATGAGCCATTCTTCATCCAGCGTAAAGGCATAATCATTTTCAAATTTGGCACTGATGGAGTTGGGATCGCTTTTGGGTTTGAGGTGATGGGGGAGGAGGACTTCCCCCTCGATGAGATCCTGCACGAGGAGTTGATCAGTCAGGCTTTCGGTCTCGAGAAAAAACTGCCTTGGGAGGTATTTGCGGGGAATACCTTTGAGCTTCAAGTCCTCGGATTCGATGAGTTTGGGACTTGAGATGTCTTGTTCGGCGATCACGGCATAGATAATTTGGTGGTCGATCACGTATTGCTGGTGATAAGCATAGCTATACCAAACCCCTATAAGAAGCATTATGAGGAAGGTGATAGCGTAGCGTCGCTTGAGCTTTTGAATATGAGCATCATAGGGCAGGGTTATGATGGGAAGCGTATGCTGCTTTTTGAAGCGTCTTTTTTGTCGCCAGGCTTGAAATGTTTTTTTCATAGATTATTTAAGAGAAAGATAGCTTGAACCTTGAATGGAAATTTTATGGGGATTGAGAAGATTGGGAAAATAGCCCTGAGGCGTGTCACTCAGATGTACTTGGATTTGCAGGGTTGTGTCTCCGGGATTAAATCCCGCAGGATACTCAATCTCTATCTCGGGAAGGGGATTGAGTTGAGCTCCTATAGTATCTTGGACGTGTTGTTTTATAGTTTGTTGATGTGAACTACTGAGAACTATTTGAGCGATCTCATTGGCTGAAATAAAATCTTGCCAGTTGTCAGAATCACAAACCGAAGGGGGGATGAGTACCGAACAAGTGCTTCGATAGTTTTCCTCGGCTTTGGTTTTAAGGGTTTCTCCGGTTTCAATCAGGGCGGATTGAGCACTGCTATGGCTCACAAAATGAAGGTTTCCGAAATGGGTATAATAATTCCCACTCTCCAAGATGAGTGCGCCCATCAAGAGTAGTATAGGAAGTATAATAGCCATTAGGACGGCTGTGGCACCGTCTTCATTTTGAACAAATTTAGTGTTCATGAACAATAATGTTACTCACAAGTGTAAGGAGATCTTTGGTTTTGGCACAAGATCCGCATCGAAGCCACATTGGTGAGGTTGAGATGGGTAAGGGTCAAGTAGGGAATGGCGATGGGGTACTCGTGTTTGAGCTCGACACTGATGGTGTCTCCATATCGCCGATCACTACTACTGATCACTTGGTCTTGCGAGTTTTTGTTTTCGATGGTGACTTGTATTTCGTCTTCGTCGTAGAAGCTTTCGATGGCACCGATTATTTTTTCATCATTATTACTGAGGGCTCCCACATGGGTCGCATAAAACGTGACATGCTGGAGTTTGAGGTTGGCGTGGATAGCGAGAGAAAGTTGGAAAAATCCAAATATGAGAAGGATGATGATCGGGAGCAACAAGGCAAATTCTACTAGAGATTGGCCGGATTCATCTCGTAAGAACTTGGGATAAGGGCTATGGGGTAGGGGGTAGGGGATTTTGAAATCATAATCTTGTGGATATTCGATCACACTATCTGCCTCTGGGCACCCGTAGATCCGCCAAGGTCGAGCCTGTTTTATCCGTTTGATGAGCCGGCCCTCGGAGTCCAGCCAATCCAGATGAATGTTTTGACGCATAAAACAGGTGTGGATCTTGTTGCAATGAGGAAAGTGTATGGGTTTAAAATATCCACTTTTGCCCATGGCTCCTACGAAACGTTGGAAAAAACTTTGGGCTACTCGATATTGAGGTGTCATGATTATTCAGTCGTCCCGCCTTCGGTAGCGCCTCCAAGATTGTCGCTGACTCCCGTAAAGGTTTCTTTGATTTTGTCGCCCATGGTCACCATGACGGCGATAACCGCTACGGCGATAACCGCCAAAATAAGCGCATACTCGG
>DATDAE010000086.1:0-28719 GCA_036525565.1 Candidatus Altimarinota bacterium | reverse complement strand
TCGACTTTGAGGATCTTTTGAGCCAGTCCTTCGACCGAATCGAGGATTTCAACGTGTTGAACATTGGCTTCTTTTTTGAGGATTTCCAAGTCTTGAGACTCGAGTAAGGATTGGTCTTCTTTTGAAGCGAGGGCAAATTGTAATTTTCCCAAAGGTTGCCTGAGTTTTATTTTAGCCCGAGCTCTGATCCCGGCTGAAAGTTTTACGACTTCCCGCATGATTTCCGTTTTATGGGCCAATTTTTTATCGACCCAAGCGGTTCTCATGAGTGGCATCATCTCTAGATGCACCGAAGCATGAGGATCTCCTGTGACATCTTGATACAGCCTTTCGGCGTAAAATGGACAGACGGGAGCGAGTAATTTGGCAAAAGTAAGTAAGACATGATGAAGGGTTTCATACCCCGATATTTTTTCCTCGGTGAGACCTTTGGCCCAAAACCGCTCACGCGAACGGCGCAGGTACCAGTTATTGAGCTTGTCGATAAAATCAGGAATGCCTCGAAGTCCTTTTTCAAAATCATAACTATCAAAACTATCGGTGTAATCACCCACTAAAGTTTGGAGCTCAGAAAGGATCCAAAGATCGAGTTCGTGTGTGGGATTGGGAGGCGCAAAACAGAGATTATATTGTCCAGGGAGGACGGTAGCAAATTCAGAAAAATGCTTTTCATCGGTGACGCCTAGTTCGGCCATTTTGGCGGCTACGATACTATCGCCATGGGAAACCAAGAGGATGGTCTGGCCTCGGTGTTTCTGAGTCACGGCTTCAAACATATTTTTAGCTCGATCGAAGAGGCTTGAGACGGTTTCGACGCTTTTGTTCCCAAGCCTTCCCGTCCGACCGATCAGAGGGCTTCCATCAAGATCCCCAAAGAACGTTTCTCTTATTCTCGTATCGGTCAAAAGTTGACCTTCAAAATTGATTTGCATTCGTACAATTTCGGCGGTTTCGAGGGTCCGTACAAAGTCAGAACTATATATGACATCAGGTGTGGGGAGCTGATGAGCGACGGTTTCGGCTTGAGTTTGACCCTCTGCTGTCAAGGCATGGGGATTTTCTACGTTGCCTGAATACATTCTTTTTTCGTTATGTTCGGCTTGTCCATGACGAAGGTAGACGAGTCGAGTAGGACTCCATTCGTCAATGTTGGCGTAGGTGGAGAAAAAGTTATAGGCGGATTGAATTGGCAAAAGTACATTTTTGAGGACTTCTTCGACTTCGCGTTCGGCAAATCGAAGATTTTCCCCCTTGGTCGCAACGGGGGATTTGAGGAGATAAAACCGCATAGCATCGGCTCCATATTTATCAAAAATGAGCTGAGGATCGGGATAATTTTTCTTGGATTTGGACATCTTCTGGCCATCTTCTGCCAGGACGATCCCGGAACACACTACATTTTTGTAGACATTGGTATCGAGTAAGGCCGTACCTAGAACATGCATCACATAGAACCAACATCGAGTTTGGTCTACCGCTTCCCCGATAAAATCAGCGACTTGAAAATCTCGCCGCTCTTTATCAAATGGATAATGAATCGAGGCAAAAGGCATGGAGCCTGACTCAACCCAACAGTCAAAGACTTCTGGGATCTTGCGCATCGTGCCGCCCGTCTTTGGATTTTTCCAAGTGAGATCATCGACGTATTGCTTATGAAGGTCTTCGACCTTGGTACCAGAGAGGGCTTCGAGTTCTTTTCGAGATCTTATCACTTGAACCTCCCCGGTTTTGTCACATCGCCAGACTGGCATAGGGGTCCCCCAGTAACGGTTCCTAGAGATGGCCCAATCGGGGGCCGTTTCTAGGATCTTTCCAAAACGTCCGTGCTTGAGATGATTGGGCGTCCAATTGATATTTTCATTGAGTTCGATGAGTCTGGATTTGATCTTTTGGACATTGATAAACCAGGTTTTGATCGGGCGCTCCATCAAACAACAATCGGTTCGCCAACAGTGTGGATATCGATGTCGGTATTGTTCTCGGCGGAAGAGTTGGCCTTGCGCCTTAGTCTTTTCAATCAAGAAATCATTGGCATTTTTTTCCTTAGATCCTTCGACCTCTGGATCAGATCGAAAATACATCCCAGCGAGTTCGGGAATGGTTTGATCATAATATCCATTTTCATCAAATGGAGGATCGATGGCTTCTATACCAAACCGCTGCATCGTCTGAAAATCCTCTTCTCCCAAGGCGCTTGTAGGCACCAGCCCCGTTCCATCTTCATCGGTCACATAATCATCTTCGATGATAGTGAAGGTTCTTTTGCCGTCATCAAAATAGTCAAATAGCGGTTCAAATTCTCGGCCCACGAGTTCAGTCCCCATCATCGTGGAGAGGACTTCGTAATCTTCACCAAAGTTTTTTTCAAGCAGGTTTGTGGCGACGATGAAGATTTCATCCTTATGTTTTACTTTTGAGTACTCGAGTTTTCCCCCCAGCGTGATCGCGGACATACAAGGCATCGTCCAGGGAGTGGTCGTCCAAAAGAGTATGTACTCCGGCTCTTTGGAACTTTGGTTCTTTGGTGCTTTTAGCTTTATCTTTACGGTTACGGTTGGATCATCGATATCTTTATAGTTGAGCGTGGCTTCAAAATTTGAGAGAGGACTCCCAAGCTTGGGAGAGTAGGAAACCACTTTTTCTCCTTCATAGATCAAGCCTTTGTCCCAAAGCTGACCAAAGACCCACCAAACCGATTCCATGAAGTCGGGATCCATGGTTCGGTAATCTTGTTCGAAATCTACAAACCGCCCCATACGCTTGACCGTGTGCTCCCACTGGTCTCGGCAACGCATGACGATGGACTGACAGAGGTCATTGAATTTACCAACGCCCATGGCTTCGATCCCGGGTTTTCCTCCGATGCCGAATTCTTTTTCGACTTGAAATTCAAGCGGGACGCCATGACAATCCCATCCAAAATTTCGCTCGACTCGGCGACCTTTCATGGTCTGATAACGGGGAATAGCGTCCTTGGTAGTGCCTTGTAAGATATGCCCATAATGAGGGGTTCCCGTGGCAAAAGGTGGGCCATCAAAGAAGACGTATTTATTACTTTCAAATCGTGACTCGATACTTCGACGAAAGATATCGTATTCTTTCCAGAAGGGGAGGATGGATTCTTCCATTTGGGAGAATGTTTTGGTATTGTCTACGGGTTTGAAGAAGTTTTTGGTGGACATTGTATATAAAGGGATAAGGGGTACGTGTTATGGGGTGTGGGGAACGTGAAAAATACAGATAAAAAAATTATCTGTGAGAATCCCAATAGATTGGGACGGTACCATCTCACTTCTTTTCGAGAAGAAAAGCGCTTACTTTTTTGCTGACGGGCAAAACATGAAATCCGGCGGAGTCTAGTGATCTATCCGTCACCCTGAATTTATTTCAGGGTCTTATGCCCAAGATAATGTTTCAAGATGCTGAAACAAGTTCAGCATGACGATTGGAGGTTCTTTCCGCTTCCCGTCATTTTTTAAAAATGCACTCGTGGTTGATAGCCACTGATAGGGAATATTTAAAAACTTTAAAAAAAGAGCAAAGATAATGTACTCCACTTTTTTTATTTTTTCAAGACCTTGATGAAAACTAAATCAAAAAGAGCATCCCGACACCTACGGCACTATTGATGAGGACGGCGGGGGTGATTCGCATTAGAAGTTTGCGGCTTCCCATGAGTCCGACGTAACCAAGTTTGGTAATCGTATTTACCACCAAGGCTATAACCAAGGCTATTTTGGCGGTTTCGATGCTCATTTCTCCCAAGTTTACCGCTTCAATAGAGGAAAGCACGATAGCATCGATATCGATAATCCCTGAAAAGGCTGCCGCACCATAAACACCGTGAGCTCCCAAATATTTTTCGCCTAGTGCCACAGCCAGCAGTACGAGCATATAAATCAACCCAAAGACGAGGGCGGGCTTGAGTTCAAAAGGACTGGAAAGATCTTGTTTGATAGAACTTGAGAACCAACTGCGTTGTTCGGGATCTTTGTTGTCCCGCCAGAGATAGTATCCCGCCAAAAGGAGTGAGACAAATCCCATGACTACCGGTATGAGAATCATGGCTTTTATGAGTTCAGAAGGGGCCAAAAGTAAAAGCTCTCCCACGACTCGAAACTGCATCGTTCCTAAAGCGATCAGGATTCCACAGGCGAAAATATTATTAATATTGTTTTTCTTGGATTGTGATGCGATAGAAGTCGTCACGGCGACACTGGAGACAATAGCGCCGAGGAATGCGGTAAGAGGAACGCCTCCCTTAGCGCCAAAATATTTGACCAAAAAGTATCCCACAAAACCAAGCCCTGAGATAAGCATGACAATAAGCCAGACTTTGGAAGGAATGATAAGGCCCCAAGGATCAACCGCTTTGGTGGGGAGCATGGGAAGCACGATCCCACTCAAAAGCAGGAGTTGAAAAGCGCCTTTCCATTCTTCTACGTTAAGCGTTTTGACAAAGGCTTGGAGCTGATCTTTGAAGGCATTGAGATAGGCCAGAATGATCGTCAAAATAATACTAAGTACGAACTCTCCCATCCCTACAAATACGCCGATCCAAAACATCACAAAAGCCGAACATTCGCTGGTGATTCCAAAACGTTTGAAATTAACAGCGCCATTATAATAAGCAATACCGACCAAAACCATAAGACTCAAAAAGAGGAGGGCTGGAAGATACGGGATATCTGAAAAGAAAGTCCCAATAGTCCCCATCAAGGCAATGATGATCATGGTTCGGAAACCCATAAAACTTTGTCCTTTGGTTGATTCAAGGGCCATCATCTCTCTCCGAATACCCAAAAAGGCTCCTAGTACTGAGGAAACGAGTATTTTGAGGAGAATGTCGGTAGAGGGTACATCGAAGTATTGCATCATCTAATCATTATATCACAAAAAAAGCCCCATGACTAGTGGCCAAACAAATCTTTCAGCTAGGATTCTAAAATTATAATTTAACTCGAATGGAGTGGTGATACGGATTCACCTCGGCTCACACGAAGGACGACATTCCCGATCAGCTCGGCGATAGAGAGCTGAGTGAAATTATTGGGAGGATTATCCACGGGGAGCGAATCGCTGCAGATGATTTCTTTAAAATGAGCTTGGTTGAGTCTCTCGATCGCGGGGCCTGAAAAGATGGGATGCGTAAAACAAAGATACACTTCATCTTTAGCACCATTGGCGATAAGGGCTTTTTTGGTCGGAGAAACCGATCCAGCTGTGTCTACCATATCGTCTACGATAATGGGTGTTTTGCCTTTCACGTCTCCAATGACATGTGTAATTTCTGAGACATTGTGCTCAGGTCTTTGTTTGTGCATGATAGCGAGCGAACACCCGAGGTCATCGGCAAATTTCTTGGCCATTTTGGCGCCTCCTGCGTCAGGAGAAACGACCACGGCATTTTTTAGATTTTTGCTCTTGAGATAGTCGGTGAAAAGTTGTCTTGGTTTGATATTGTCGATTGGGGTATCAAAAAATCCTTGCGTCTGGTCTGAGTGCAAATGCGTCGTGACGATGTGATCGGCTCCGGCATTGGCAATTAGTTTGGCGATAAGTTTAGCGGAAATCCCTTCACGAGGTTCATGGATTTTGTCCTGTCTTGAGTAAGGCATATAGGGAATCACCACATGGATCTTACCGGCAAAACTTTGGCGAGCGGCATCAATCATCAGAAGGAGCTCCATAATATCTTCATTCATATGGCCAGTTCGTCCAGTCTGGATGATAAAGACATCTTGGCCTCGAACGGTCTCTTCGAACCGTACATAAATCTCCCCACAACTAAATTGTTTTCGCATCATGGGAGAAATTTCTACTCCACAATGTTTAGCAATCGCTTGGGCTAACTTTGGATGACTTGATCCTGAGAATATTTTCATAGTGCTCATGTGGAAGTATTATGCCAGAAATGGGCGGAAAGAGCAATACATTAAGGGGTATGGGGTAAGTATTAAGTATTAAGGTTTTTTAGTTTACTATTTAACATTTACTATCTAGTATTTGTCATGATGACTGAAAAAATAGGAAAAATATTTTTTATTTCAGGACCTAGCGGTGTTGGCAAGGGCACTTTGATCAATGCTTTGCGTGAGCGACATGGAGATTGGGTGTTTCCTCCTAGTTGTACCACTCGAGACCCAAGGCCTGGAGAAATAGACGGAGAAACGTATTATTTTATTTCTCGTGAAGAATTCAGAAAGCGTATAGCGGCGGGTGATTTTTTAGAATACGCAGAAGTCCATGGGGGCAATCTATATGGGACGCTTCAACAAAAACTCATTGAACCGATGCAAAATGGAAAAATTGTGATTCGCGAATTTGATGTGCAGGGTTACACGCAAGCGGTAGAGCGGCTACCGAGAGAGTATTATGAATCTATTTTTCTCTATCCTGCTGATGGTGTGGAGGAACTGGTACGCCGGATAAAAGAACGAGCTCCTATTGCTGATGAGGAAGTAGAAAGACGTCTTGAATCGATGCGTAAAGAATTGGATAAAGCCGAACTTTATGATCATTGGGTCTATTCTAAGGCTGGTGAAATTGACGATATGGTGGTGGGGGCGGAGGCGGTCATCCTGAAATCTTCATGAAGTCTTCATTTAGACATAAACAAAAAGAAGTCATATGATTTTTGTCATGCTGAACTTGTTTCAGCATCTTGAATCATAATTTAAATGCTTAAAAGTTATTTTGTTTATATTCTTACTAATTGGGAACGTAGTGTTTTCTATATTGGGGTGACTGGTAACCTACCAAGAAGAATACTAGAGCATAAACTCAAAATAAATAGAGGATTTACCTGTGAATATAATTGTTCGAAGTTAGTTTATTATGCAGAAACAGGGGATGTTTGTGTTGCCTTAGAACGAGAGAAACAATTGAAGCATTGGCATAGACAATGGAAGATCAACCTTATCAATCAGGAAAATCAGGATTGGCGTGATTTAAGTTTGGATTTTTTGAATCCTGATCTTTGGTTACAAGACCCTGAAACAAGTTCAGGGTGACATTTTTCATATTCTGTATTTCATATTTTCTAGCATGCCCTCGCCCAATCAACAACTCGGACTTGAAGGTCAGCGCGTGGCGCAGTATTTTTTAGAAAAAAAAGGCTATCAAGTCTTGACTCAAAATTACGCCGCTCAAGGGGGCGAGATCGATCTGATTGCCTGGGATGTGACTCAAAATTGTTTTGCCTTGGTGGAAGTCAAAACCAGAAGAAGTCTGGATTTTGGTTATGCCGAAGAATCCATTACTCGGAACAAAGTTCGGTTTATGAATCGGGCCGCGGCGCGTTATTTTTTCAAAGAACTCAAATTACCCGCGCTTCCGGATTATGAGATTCATGCGATTACCGTATTTAAAAAAGAAGGATCTTACAAGATTTCGCATTTTAAAAATGTAGGAATAGAATGGCAGTAGCTCATATTCGATCCTTCAATAATCAATATTCATGCCGAGCATTCTGATGGTTTTGGCTCCAGAAAATTTCCGTGATATCGAGTACATTGTGCCGAGAGCTTTTTGGGAGCAGGCAGGATTCAATATTCAAACTTCAAGTATCAATATTCAATCGAAGGGGCGGTTTGGTTATAAAGTTGAAATAGATTTATTGATCGATCAAGCCAAGGTTGAGGATTTTGAGGCGATCTTTTTTGTGGGTGGTGTGGGGGCGTTGGATTATTTGGAAGATGAAACAGCACGAAGACTCGCTCAGGACTTTGTGAAGGCGGGCAAAGTGGTGGGGGCCATTTGTGCGGCGTGTCGTTTATTAATTACTTGGGATTTGTTGGACGGGCGTGAATGCACTGGGCACAATTGGGATAACACGATGGCAAGTCTAGCCGCACAACATGGTGCTACTTATAGTGACGAGATGGTGGTGAGTGATGGGGCCTTTGTGACCGGTTATGGACCGGAGCAATCAGAAGCGGTAGCGCTCGCTATGTTGAGCCAACTTGCTTAGTATGTTTTTGGACTCTTGCTTTTTTGAAGGGGGTGTTTATCATTCTGAATAGTTTCAGTATTTGACTTTATTTTATTTGTTATTAAAATAAGTAAAATAAAATTTTAGGGCTCTTTGTTATAAAGCTTTTCGAAGATAGAAATTTGGTCTCTGTGCTTTCGAGTCGTACATGGTCGTACGGCTGAGTCGAGATCAAATCACTGTTTTGGGGAGTTTCGGATATGAAGACATTGTGGACTTTGGTAAAAGCCATGATTTATGCTCACGTTGTGGGATTGAGGGCGCTCGCGCTCATTGTTCCGATCGCTGCAGGAATGCAGATCGATCTTGAAGCAGGATTTGAGTGGCTCAAGCCATAGTCTGCCCCAGGGTGGTGAAACTGGCCTTTGTGCCATCGGGTCCCGACTAACCATGTCGGGCCTTTTTTGACTTTTGTATTGTTGAGGGTTTATATTATGTGTTATGAATCGTATCTTCCCACGGGAATCTTCGGATGATGATTGGTGTGAGCCTTTGGGTGAAGGGGTTCCTTTGGATGATATTCCTCTGACGCCTGGGAAGTGGCTTAGAACCGTGCCGGTTTGGGATCCCGATACTGCCCCGAAGTCACAACATCCTGGACTCCCGCCTTTGAATCACCCTTTTTATAGAGAGATGCTTTTGGCGTTGAGAGCCGAAGATGCGGGCGTTAGGGAGGATCTGATGAAGCTTTCAGTAGAGCTTGATTCTGCGCAAGATGCGTCTGGGGTAAGTGATTTAGATGAAACCTCCAATGCTAGAGGAGCACAAGGTAGCAAACCCGCTCGCAATCGCGTGAGGACCTTTCGTACAACCTCAGATGGAAATTGGTCTAATGATGGTTGGTACGCCCAATCGAGCTTAGCGGAATTTTGCGACTGGATGACTATGCCCTCTTGGGATCCGGAAGTCTCGCCTCGCACAGAGGATCTGCCACCAGAGGGACATCCTTTGCGAGAAAGTGCCTTGAAAAGAAAAGCTCGCGAGGCGGCGTTAGAAGCTGGTAAAAAAGCTCGTGAAGCACAAGCTTTGGCGGAAAAAGTTCGCACCAAGAGAAATCTCATATTGTTGACTACGGCTTTATCGGTCGCGATTGTGCTTATCATAGCGGCTAACGAAATAGCTCGGTAGCTTGCGTTTTTGAGCTGGATTTCTATATTCAATGGCGCTTTGCGCCGACTAAAAAACTTATGGACTAGCGCTTTCTTCTTATTACGTTTTACCTACGCTTGAACTTGAGAATTTAATGATTAAAAGTTCCTAAGTTTCCAAGTTCTTAAATTTAAAATGAAAACCTACCATATCAAAACCTTTGGTTGTCAGATGAACCATTCGGACTCAGAACGGGTGGCGTGCGTCCTCGAGAGTGCAGGGTTTTTGAAAGTGGATGAAGATCAGGCGGATCTCTTGGTCGTCAACACCTGTTCCATCCGTCAAAAAGCAGAAGACAAAGCGGTCGGATTCATGACACAGTATAAAAAAGACAGACCTTTTTCCAAGATAGCCGTGACCGGATGCATGGTCAGACAAACTGGGGATAAGGGTACTTCGAAAGATGAACTCTTGCAGCTGGATCCGATTGATCTCGTGTTTCGAATAGAAGATACTGCTCGTATTCCCAAGCTGCTGGAAGCGCATTTTCCAGATCATGATTTTGAGGATTTCTCTGAAAGCTTTGGATCGGGGGAGATCGAGAATTATTTTAAAATTAACCCCAAGGTTGAGACTAAATCCCAAGTCTATGTTCCTATCATGCAGGGATGTGATAAGTTTTGTACCTATTGTGTGGTGCCTTTTACCAGGGGGCGTGAGATTTCCAGGCCCATGAGAGAAGTGCTTGAGGAATGTGCTTTGCATGTCAAAAATGGTGCGAAGGAGATCACGCTGCTTGGGCAAAACGTGAATTCCTATAAAGATGGTACGGAGGGTGAAAAATGTTTTGCGAAACTGTTACTTGAGATTGATAAGCTCTCTGATCAAGGGTTATCCCGCTTGCGGTTTACTTCCGCGCATCCGCAGGATTTTACTACGGATGTTATCGAAGCCTTAGCTTCTATGAAAACTCGATGTCCCTATATTCATCTTCCGGTGCAGCATGGGTGTAATCGTACGCTCCGGGCGATGAATCGAAACTATACCATTGATAAATATGAAGCGATTATTGCCGATATTCGCAAAGCTATGCCGGATACGACTTTGGCAACCGATATTATTGTAGGGTTTCCGGGAGAAACCGAAGAAGATTTTCAGGAGCTTTGTGATTTTGCCAAGCGAATGCAGTTTGATTTTTCTTATACGGCGATCTTTTCGCCACGAAGGCATACACCAGCGGCACGGATGGAAAAAGATTTTATCGATAAAGAGGAGCAAAAACGACGGTTTCACAGGTTTGATGATATTGTTAAAGCCGGATCATGGTCTCGTCGGCAGGCTTTTTTGGGAAAGACGGTGGAAGTTTTGGTCGAAAAATCAGAACTCCAAGAAGATGGACTTTATAAAAATATGGGGCGGAGTCGTGAGTTTTTTGAAGTTTGGTTTACCGCGGGACGTCCGTATTTGGGGAAAGAGGTGCGGGTGGAGCTGAAGGAACGAAAGTATTATGTGCTGTTTGGGGAACTTCCAGAAGTGGTGAAACAGGCTGATCGTGGATTGAGGATGAGTATTGCCTGACAAACAATATTCAATACTTCAATATTCAATATTCATGAGATTGAATCTGAAATTTTGATGAAATTGTGTGCTTGATTTGTTTTTGAACTTAGGCAATAGTCAATGAATCAATTGATCAATATTCATGAGCAAGGATAATCATTTAGGGAAGGATTTAATCAGGCAGAAATCATTCCGGTTTGCGGTTAGGGTTGTTAACTTGTCTCAGTACTTGCAATCGGAAAGGAAAGAATTTGTAATGTCGAAACAGGTGCTTAGGTCGGGGACTTCTATCGGGGCTAATATTGCCGAAGCTCGAGGTACTTCTTCCAACAGAGACTTTGCGCATAAGTTCTCTATTAGTTATAGAGAGTCGCACGAGACTAAATTCTGGTTGCAATTACTTAAAGAAACAGATTATATAGATTTATCATTATTTAATTCTCTTTTTAATGATTGTGAGGAACTCTCTAAGCTTTTGTTTAGAAGTATAAAAACCGCACGGACATGAATATTGAATATTGATCAGTTGATCCATTGATTGCATGGCCAAGAAAAAAGACATCACGTTTTTGTGTAAAGAGTGCGGCGATGATTTTTCGATGTGGTACGGGAAATGCCCAAGCTGCGGAGCTTTCAATAGCTTGGCAGAATTTCGAGAAGCGAAAATTGACGTAGGGAAAACAGATAAAGAGGGCGTGGATTTAGTATTAGAAAAAGGGATAGGGGGCAAGGGGCAAGGGGTCGGGACTATTGATCGGCTTGAAACCGGAATCTCGGAATTTGATCGAGTGCTTGGGGGTGGGCTTTTTCCAGGAGCTTTGATCCTTTTTGGGGGCCATCCGGGGATTGGGAAATCGACTTTAGCATTGCAGGTTTTTGCACTCGTAGAGGGCTCGATGTATTTCTCAGGAGAAGAAAGTCAGGCGCAAGTCATGAATCGCTTGCAGCGACTGACCCAAAAAGAAACATTAGCATCATCTAGCTTGGCCCGAGTGTCCAGTGATCCAAATCTAGATTGCCCGATCAAGTCGGGCAATGACAATGGAAAGATTTTTTCCACTAACTCGATTGAAGACGTGGTGATGACGGTACAAAAACATAAACCTCCTTTAGTCGTTATTGATTCGATCCAAATGATTGGGCGAGAAGGGGGGAACTTTGGCTCACAGACGCAAATCCGTGAAAATGCAGAAGTTTTGTTGAAACTCGCCAAGACCACGGGGAGTGTGATCTTGCTCATCGGACATGTGACTAAAAATGATGAACTCGCCGGGCCCAAAGTCCTCGAACATTTAGTCGATACGGTGCTGTACTTGGAAGGCGATCGCAATACGGATCTTCGGATTTTGAAGTCTCCCAAAAATCGTTTTGGATCGACTATGGAAGTCGGAGTTTTTCAGATGCAGTCCCAGGGGCTCATGGCGCTTGAGAATCCTTCGGAATTTTTTATCAACCAACGACTTCCCGGAAGTCATGGGAGCTCGATCACGGTAGTGAGAGAGGGGGTTCGGAATTTTTTACTTGAAATTCAAGCACTCACGATCAAAACCAACTTTGGAAATCCTCGTAGGACGGCGCATGGAGTAGATATTTCGAAGCTTCACTTGCTTTTGGCGGTGGTTTCAAAATTTACACCGTTTAAATGCTATGAATATGACACCTATCTCAATGTGGTAGGTGGTATGCGGGTTCAAGATCCGGCTTCGGATTTGGCGATTTGTGCTTCGATTATTAGTTCTCGGTTGGAGCAGGAAATTCCGGCAGATACGATTCTTTTTGGAGAAGTCGGTTTGTCGGGTGAAGTCAGAAGTATCCCTCACATCGAATCTCGAATTCATGAAGCCGCCAAACTTGGGTTTAAAAATATTATTACACCCCGTATTCCAAAAGGTGTGGAAATAAAAGGCAAAACGGAGATTCATGAAGTTTCTTCTGTGGGAGCCATTGTCAAGATTCTATGGAAATCATGATAAAATTTGACAGTAGCGCTCTGAAAACTAAAATCCACTGGCTTTTGTTAATACATTTTTAACTCATTTAACACCATGGCAGATACCTTTCAACGTACGAAACCACATGTAAACGTGGGTACTATTGGTCACGTGGATCATGGGAAGACCACGTTGACTGCTGCAATCACCGCTGTTGCACACGCTCATTACGGAAACCTTCCCGGTAATAAGTCCGTAGCGTTTGACCAGATCGATAATGCTCCTGAGGAAAAAGCTCGGGGTATTACTATCGCTACTTCTCATCAAGAGTACGAAACTCCGGCCCGGCATTACGCTCATGTGGATTGTCCAGGACATGCGGATTACGTAAAAAATATGATTACGGGGGCCGCTCAAATGGACGGAGCCATCTTGGTTTGTGCTGCGACTGATGGTCCAATGCCACAAACTAAAGAACACATCCTTTTGGCGAAACAAGTGGGAGTAGACAAGATTGTCGTTTTCCTCAACAAGTGTGACATGATGGATGATCCAGAAATGATCGAACTTGTAGAAATGGAAATTCGAGAAGAACTTTCAAAACGAGATTATGATGGAGATAACGCAGTTATTATTCATGGTTCAGCGCTTAAAGCCCTTGAAGATCCGAAAGGTGAATGGGGACTTAAAGTCGTAGACCTTCTTAACGCGCTTGATTCAGAAATCCCTGAGCCAGCTCGTGAAACCGATAAACCTTTCCTTATGTCTGTGGAAGATGTCTTCTCTATTAAAGGACGAGGAACGGTTGCTACTGGTCGTATTGAAACAGGAGTGGTTAATGTGGGGGATACGATCGAAATCGTAGGACTCCGACCAACTCAAACTACTACCGTAACCGGAGTGGAAATGTTCCACAAACAACTTGCCCGAGGAGAAGCTGGTGATAACGCTGGTATCTTGCTTCGAGGGATTGAACGAGAAGCTATTGAACGAGGACAAGTAATGGCTAAACCAAAATCTATTACCCCTCATAGTGAATTTGAAGCTGAAGTATATGTCCTATCAAAAGAAGAAGGTGGACGACACACCCCTTTCTTTAAAGGATACAAACCTCAATTTTATATCCGAACGACTGATGTTACTGGAGAAGTCCATCTTCCAGATGGTGTAGAAATGGTAATGCCAGGCGACAACGCTAAATTCCGAGTAACCCTTGGAAAAGAAGTAGCCCTTTCAGATGGTACCAGATTCGCTATCCGAGAAGGAGGACGAACGGTTGGTGCTGGAGTAGTTACTAAAATCTTGAAATAGATGAGCACGAGGATGAGGCTTTAGCCGAATCCCGCGGTCATCTATCCCGGGCTTGACCCGGGATCTAGCTTAAGACCGGTCTCAGCTGAGACCGGTCTTTTTTTTGTTCAGTTTTATGACTCCTGACTTTTCTTCCACATCATCTCAAACCCTCCGGGGCCATACTTGAGACATCGACTGGCACGAGTGACGGTGGCGATGCCAATCCCAAGCTCTTGGGCGATTTCTCTTTGTGGGCGGCCGCTGAGCAATCTCTTCACGATTTGCCAACGTTCGGTCAGGGCATGGAGTTCTGAGGGAGTAAACAGGTCATTAAAAAAGGTTTCAATCTCTTTTTCATCTTTGAGTAAAAGGAAGAGTTGGTAGAGTTCGGAGCGGGCGGTATCTTTTTTCATGGTTTTCAAGACCGGTCTTATAAGACTGGTCTTTATTTTATAGAAATTCTTTTGACAAATCAAACTAGCTAACTAGTGTACTAGCACGATGATACAGATACTTGCTTTAAGTCTTCGGCCTTGGCGTTGGAACGATGAGTTCTGGCGGGATTAGAGAAATATTTGTGTATTGATTTTCTTTTAAGCCGCCAGATGAGGCGGTATTTTTTTATATTTAATTTTTGGAAATAATAATGAAATTTGAATTAGCAAAATCAGAGGATGAAGGGTTAGCGCTTATAAAGAGAGCTGAAGATCCTTATGTTTTGGAGTTTCGTGGTCCCGTGCATGAGATTGATCAATTAGACCAGATTCCCTCTCCCACGCTTGATGGACACAATCAGTTTCAAACCCTTAACCTTGTGCCTTTTCGGCAAGTGGCTGAACGTGGCTTTGAGACTCATGATGAAGGGACGCCTCTTTTGTCGATGCGCATAGCTGAACAAGTATCGCATGATGTTAATGCTGTTATTAGAGACATTCCGGTAAGAACTATAGAGATGGGGCCTATCGAATATGATTTGGAAGAGGCGGAATATGAAGCTCGCATAGCGGCGGTGATCCGTGATGAAATCGGACGAGGAGAAGGGGCTAATTTTGTTATACCTCGCCGAGGTCGATCGCAAATTGATGGGATGGATCATGCGCAGGCCCTCAATATTTTTCGAAATCTTTTGGAAGGGGAAAAGGGGGCTTATTGGACGTTCTTGTTTTATGCGCAAGGTCGTTATCTTATCGGGGCTACGCCTGAGCGTCACATTACACTTGAAAATAATCAAGTCTCAATGAATCCCATCAGTGGAACGTATCGTAAAAACGAAACCCCTCCCACGAAAGAAGAAGCCTTGGCCCATCTATTGCGATTTGTTCAGGATGAGAAAGAAATTCATGAACTCTTTATGGTCGTTGATGAAGAGCTCAAACAAATGGCTCGGATTTGTAGTGAAGGGGGAGCGGTTATCGGTCCTATGCTCAAGGACATGAGTCGTCTCATGCATACTGAGTATGTTCTAAAAGGGCGTACAAGTCGCTCAGTACAAGAAGTCTTGAGAGACTCGATGTTTGCGGCTACCGTGACAGGAAGCCCGATCGAAAGCGCTTGTCGAGTCATCAGAAAATATGAACCCGGAGATAGGCGGTATTATGCGAGTACACTGGCTTTGGTGGGAGAACAGCATGGAAAACCTTATCTCGATAGTCCGATTCTTATTCGTACGGTGGAGATAGATGATCAAGGCGCTTTAGAGTTTCGGGTCGGAGGGAGTTTGGTTCGTGATTCGGATCCTCATAGTGAGATGCTTGAAACTTGTGTAAAATCGTCAGGCGTCCTGAGCGCTGTTTCGGGGAATATGGGCGAAGCGGATTATCCACAACTAGACGCCATAGATCCAGCAGAACTAGAAGCAACGCTTGAGGCTCGAAATGCTGATTTGTCTCAGTTTTGGTTGCAAGATCAAGGGGAGATGGATCTGAGAGCTGAAGCCTTAAGAGGGAAGAAGATTATTATTATCGATGGAGAAGATGATTTTAGTCATATGCTCGGGCATATTATCTGTCGATTTGGAGCTACGGTAGATATTGTCCGTCATGAGGATTACAAAGTCTTGGAGGACGATGCTGATATTACGATTTTAGGCCCTGGTCCAGGCGATCCAACGAATACTGGAGATCGTAAGATCGTTAAGATGGCGCGATTTGCTCGGAGACTTATGGATAGGGATAAAAAATTGCTGGGGATTTGTTTGGGACATCAGATTATAGCTCAAGAGATGGGATTTCGTATCCAGCAAAGAGAAACTCCTCAGCAAGGGGTACCGAAGGATATTGATTTCTTTGGAGCTCCTAAACGAGTAGGGTTTTACAATACCTTCACGGCCAAGATTGATCCGAATCCAGCCCCCGTTACTTTGTCAGATGGAGACTCGGTCATTCCCAATCAAAATCCGTATGGAGCGGCGTTAGCTATGGATGAAGACGGTTCGATCAACGCTCTCAAAAGAGGTCGCACCTGTGGGCTTCAATTTCATCCAGAATCAATTCTCTCAAAAGACGGAGTTGATATCTTAAGAGAGGTCTTGTTAGACCTGCTTGATCAATAACTATTTTTACCATGAAATCGCTACCATCATCTATGAAAACAAAAACTATAGGCATCCTAGGGGGGATGGGGCCGCAAGCCAGTCTCGAATTTTATCGCCGGCTGATTGATTTGAGTATCGAGCGGTGCGGAGCTGATTCTAATAAAAGCTTTCCGCATATGCTTCTGAGTAATCTCCCCGTGCCTGATTGGATTTCTGATACGACCTATCAAAGGGAAGCTGTAGATATGGCCGTGGAAGAATTAAAGATCTTGGAAAAAGCTGGAGCTGATTTTACCGTTCTTACGTGTAATACCATGCATTTATTTACCGATGAATACCGAGCGGCACTCAAAATACCTTTTCTTTCTATGATCGATTGTGTGGTTGAAGCCGTTCAAGTACAAGGGATTACCAAAGTGGGGCTGCTGGGTTCGGCATCACTACTACGTTCGACACTGTATCAAAACCCTTTGGCTGAACAGGGGATAAGTACGTTAATACCTCAAGAAGAAGCTTTTGAATCGATAGCCCAAGTGACCAAGCGGATTATTGCGGGGACATTTTCCCTCGAGGATAAAAGTTATCTCCTGGATCAGATAGAGAGACTCAAGGGAAAAGGAGCCCAGGGGCTCATTCTGGGTTGTACGGAATTGCCACTGGTTCTATCGTCTCAAGACATAGATATAGCCCTCTTTTCGTCCCTTCACATTTTGGCTGAAAGAGCTTGTGAGGCTCTTTATGCTTAAGATATTAGGAGTACAAAAAGACCGGTCTCCTCAGGCCGGTCTTTTCTATATGCATTGGATTTTGCCGAAATTATTTGCGCACTCTGGTATTTTCTTCGATGTCTACTAGAACCTGACAGAAGTCTCCCAGGAAGAAACCAAGAAGGCAGTAAAGCATCCCTAATCCCAGAGAACCAAAGAATCCAAGGAATTTTCCATCCCATCCTTCTCCGATGATCAGTAGTACGATAGCAACTACTATAAAGACGATGGCAAGCGCGATCCCCAAGATCTTGCTGAACCTAGAGAGCATTTTGAGTCCGGGGTAGCGTACGATTTCAGAAGCTTCTTGGACGGCCGTTTTCCGGCTTTCTTGTATGATTTTCTGGGTTTGTTCAGGAGTCAGAACATAATCAGAATTGGGTTGTGGAGCTGCTTGCGTTTCGTCTTTAGCCATTTTGGGGAGGAGTTATAATATTATAGTAAGTAAAATACTAAATGATGAGCCATTATAGCACAAAAGAGTGACTCTTGCAAAAAAACTTGACAGCGAGCCACTATATCTTAAAATCTGCCAGCTCTTTAAACACATTTTTATGGCAACGACCAAAAAACCAGTGAAATCGAAAAAGGAAGAAGCGCCAGCTTCACGGCTTCGTATTATTGTACGGTCTTACGACTATACGATCATCGATGAAGCGGCAAAACTTATCGTAGAAACCGCTGAACGAAACGGGTCACTCGTTTCGGGTCCAGTTCCACTTCCTACTAGAATTAAGAAATATACGGTCAACCGTTCTTTCTTTGTCAATAAGGATGCTCGGGATCAATATGAAATCAGAACGCATAAACGTTTGATTGATATTAAGGAACCAACGGCTAAAACCGTGGAATCGTTGCAAAACTTGGCTTTGCCAAGTGGTGTGGATGTAAAAATCCAAATGAACTAATTGATCATTTGAATTTTTGGAAGGGTGTATGATCACTCGTGTTTACGAGGATCCTCTCACCAACTTCAACTTCTAAAAAATAAGATTAAATATTATGAAAGGACTACTCGCTCGAAAAATCGGTATGACGCGTGTCATTGATCCAGAGACTGGAGAAATGACGACCGTTACAGTACTTCAAGCCCCAAAGGCTAAAATACTCCAAGTCAAAACCTCTCAAAACGATGGTTATGATGCTTTGGTGTTGGGCGCTTTTGAACGCAAGAATTTTGGAAAGAACGAAAACAAGAAATATAAGTTTATCAAAGAGCTCTCTGTCGAAAATACGGCTTTTAAAAAGGGCGATGAGGTTGGCGTGGAGCAATTTGAATCAGTTGAGAAAGTTGGAATCAAAGGAACTTCTCAAGGGAAAGGATTTGCAGGAGTGATCAAACGACATAATTTTTCAAGAGGACCAGAAACGCACGGGTCGCATCATCATAGAGAACCTGGTTCTTCTGGGATGTGTGCAAAACCAGCTCGAATCCTTAAAGGAAAGAAAATGCCAGGACGTATGGGAAATGATTCTATTACTTTACGTGATGTGAAAGTGGTTAAAGTAGATATAGCCCAGAATCTAATAGCCCTCAAGGGTCCAGTCCCTGGTCCTAAAAATAGTTATTGCTTCATCACGGCCAATTAAGACAATGAATATTGATTTATACGATATCGGTGGAAAGAAAGTTGGAAACGTCGAGGTTGACGCTGCCATCTTTGATGCCAAGGTGAACCAAGACTTGATGCATCGATCAGTTGTCATGCGGCAAGCTAATGCCAGACGACCGATTGCTCATACTTTGACCAGAGGCGAAGTCAGTTATTCGACCCGGAAACTCTTCCGACAAAAAGGAACGGGTCGTGCTCGTCGAGGTGCTCGTTCTACGAACCTTCTTCGTGGAGGAGGGGTGACCCATGGTCCTCGTAATACCGCGACTTTTGCCAAGATGATGCCTAAAAAAGAAAGACGAGCGGCGCTTTTCTCAGCTTTGACGGTCAAAAAACAAGAAGATTCGATCTTCGCTCTTAAAGCTTATGAGGCAGACGCTCCGAAAACTAAGACTTTTATAAAATTCTTGTCACAAGTGCCACAAGCTAAACGATACTTGTTGGTTCTGGATAAGCCTCATGAATTCATAGAAAAATCAGTGAATAATATCCCACAAGTCAGAGTGATTTTGGCTCAATACCTCAATCCAACCGATGTGCTATGGGCTGATCAAATCTGTTTCTTGGAACCAGCCGTTGTGGCCACCTCTAATACTTTCAACGCTTAATATGATAGCTATCTGTGACGTACTCGTATCTCCTATTGCTACCGAAAAGACGGTAGCAGTCCCTGGAAAATATACTTTTAAAGTTCATGGGGATGCCAATAAGGCTTTAGTGGTTCAGGCCATTAAGCAGCATTATGGGCTTGACGTCAAAAGCGTGAACATTACCAATATTCCTGGGAAAACCAGGTCAGCGGGGAGACGAACCGTACAAAAACGAGCGCCTTTCAAAAAGGCCGTTGTAACCTTGAAAGCTGGAGAAACACTCAACTTTAACGACTATAAATAATCATGGCTATAAAATTTGTAAAACCAACGACGAACGGAAGACGGAATATCAACTTTATTGATCGTTCGCATCTCCATAAAGGTAAAGCTGAAAAGTCTTTACTCGTAAGCCAGAAAAATAAATCTGGTCGTTCGGGAGGTACTATTACGATTCGTCATAGAGGGGGTGGTAACAAGACGTTACTCCGAAAGGTAGATTTCAAAGGCGTTGATAAGCTTGGTATATCCGGAAAAGTTACTGCTCTGGAATATGATCCAGCAAGATCAGCTTTTATCGGCCTCGTGGCTTATAAAGATGGAGAAAAGCGATACGTATTGGCGCATAAAGATATGAAAGTCGGGGACGAAGTGATTACTGACACGAAAGCGAAAGCACTCACCGGGAACCGTATGCAACTTGAACATATTCCTGTAGGATTTCAGATTTATAATGTAGAGATCACGCCTAACCGAGGTGGACAAGTCGCTCGATCAGCGGGAAGCTCAGCAACCCTTACTTCTCTTGATGGAGATATGGCTCAAGTGCAACTTCATAGTGGAGAAATCCGTTTTGTAGATAAAATCAATTTTGCCACTATCGGTGTTGTTTCTAATGAAGATCACAGTTTGCTTCGTATCGGGAAAGCCGGACGTGTAAGACATAAAGGTCGTCGACCAGTGGTAAGAGGGAAAGCGATGAATCCTTGTGATCATCCGCATGGTGGAGGAGAGGGGAATACCCCTATTGGGATGAAATATCCTAAAACCCCTTGGGGCGCTCATGCGTTGGGAGTGAAAACTCGAAAACGTACGAAAGCTTCCAACAAGTTCATTGTTCGTTCAAGACATCGAGCGAAAAAAATCTAATCTTTTAAAGTAAATTATTCATGGCTCGTTCATCCAAAAAAGGACCGTTTGTTGACCCTCGTGTCACCAAAAAAGTACAAGCTCAAGATGATGCTGGTACAAAGAAACCTATCAAAACCTGGTCACGTGCTTGCACGATCGCTCCAGACTTCGTAGGGCACACCTTCTTGGTCCATAATGGTAACAGTGAAGTCAATGTCTTTGTTACCGAATCTATGGTCGGACACAAGTTAGGAGAATTCTCTCCAACTCGTAAATTCCGAGCCCATGGTGGGAAAGCCAGATAAAAACTTTAGAACTTAAGGACTTGAGAACTTGAAAATAAGTTCCCAAGTTCCTGAGTTCACAAGTTCCCAAGTTAATTCAGTATAACAATACTAAACATTATGAAAGCTCATCTAAGACGTACACGAATCTCTCCTCGCAAAGCTAATGTGGTAGCGGGACTTATCCGTGGAAAGAAAGCCTCCGAAGCCCTTGATATCTTGAAGTTTACTCCTAAAAAGGGAGCTCATATGCTTCACAAAGCGCTTCATTCAGCCGTGGCCAACGCCGAACACAACGGTGGTAAAAAACGAGAGAATCTCATGATTAAAGAAGTTATCGTTAATAAAGGTCCTTCTTATAAACGACACCTACCTTCTACTCGAGGGAGAGCATTACCAATCGTAAAGCCAACGAGTCATATTACTATTACTTTAGAAGAACAAACTTAAGAACTTGAGCACTTTAGAACTTAAGAATTCTTAAGTTCCTAAGTTCCTAAGTTCATAAATTAGCTCAAAAACAATTTATTAAAATCTATGGGTAAAAAAGTTTCACCGCATTCGTTCAGACTAGGAATCACTAGAACATGGGATTCTCTCTGGTATAGCAAACGAGGATACAAAAAAGACTTCCTCCAAGATATACGTATTCGTAGATATCTTACGGGGCACGAAAAGTTTAAAGCGGCGTCTTTGTCTAAAGTAGAAATTCATCGAAAATCTGGGAAAGTAATCGTTTATCTTCATAGTGCTAAGCCTGGTATGATCGTGGGACGAGGTGGGGACAATGTGGCTAATTTGCAAAAAGAGTTGAAACAGAAGTTTGGAGAAGACTTTGAGATCAATGTACAAGAAATCAGAAAACCAGAACTAGATGCCCAACTCGTGGCGAATGAAATTGCGACCCAAGTAGAAAAAAGATTCCCTTATCGTCGAGTCGCCAAAATGGCGGTTGAAAAAGCTCGAGAATCTGGAGCTAAAGGGATCAAAATTATTGTTTCTGGAAGACTCAATGGAGTAGATATCGCTCGACAAGAAACCTTTGGAGCGGGAAAAGTTCCCCTACATACTTTGAGAGCTAATATTGATTATGCTCTTTCACGAGCTGAAACGACGTATGGTACTATCGGTATCAAAGTTTGGATTTACCACGGACTCGTCTTCAAAAATGAAAAGATTGCAGAATAAAATGTTTTGACATTTTTTCAATCATGACTAGGGTGCTTTCGTTGTAACCCTAGTTTTTTTATTTATGACTGAGCAAGTATTATCGATAGCGTTAGAGTCTTCACAGTTTGAATCGCTGAAGGAGTCGGATCAAAGCTCTAAGTTAATGGCTTTTTTGGGTGTTTTGCACGCTTATCCAAAGGATCATCCTATGAGAAAACTTCTAGGGGATAGATATATCAAAACGGGTCCAAATGATCTTGCAGCGGTATTGTCGGAATTGGGTTCTGAAAATCTCAATCGTATTGTAGCTGAACAAAAATATACTTTGATGGCTGATATTGTTGGCTTTCTGTCGGCACCAGGGAAGGTTGAAGGAATACTTGAGGCTATCGGGTATGAAGGATTAGCTTCATTAGGCCAAGACGTATTTCAAGATTTATGTGAAGAGTATCCTAATAGAGTTAGAGGGGTTTTGGCCAAGCATGAACTTTTAGATACGGCTGATTAAATTAGGGTTTCATGAAGGATGAAGTGATCGTAAAAAGAGCCAATTAGTGGCTCTTTTTTCTTGTATTTACACTTTCTCAGAACTAATCGATATTTTCCCTTGACAAAAGGTTCTAATCTCATACAATCCATCGGCTTTTTCCACCCGGAAAAGGTTTTAATATCATGCTTCAACCTAAGAAAACTAAATTTCGTAAGTCGCACCGACTACGCTCCCAAAACAAAGGAGTAGCCACTCGTGGTTGTTCACTAGCCTTTGGTGAGATGGGGATTAAAGCGACGACTGATGGGGAACTGTCAGCTCGTGAGATTGAAGCCGCTCGTCGAGTCTTGGCTCGTACGGTCAAAAGGGGTGGTAAAATCTGGACTCGGGTGTTCCCTGATAAAATACTTACCGCTAAATCTGGTGAAGTACCGATGGGATCTGGGAAAGGAGCGCCGGACAAATGGGTAGCCCAGGTCAAGCCTGGTAAAGTTATCTTTGAAATGTCTGGGGTAGAGAAACCACTTATGCAAAAAGCTTTGGACCTTGCGGCCTACAAGCTTTCTGTGAAATGTAGAACGATCGAAAAAGAACAATTCCATACTGATAATGTAGCTCTAGCAGCCTAAACCATGAAAATCTCAGAACTACGACAATTGACTCCAAAGAAGCTTCGAGAAACTCTCTCAAAGGCTCGAAAAGATAAATCAGCAGCTCGATTCCACGTGAATACAGGTCAAAATCAAGATACTTCTAAAATTAAGAAACTTAAGAAGATGATCGCTCGTGTGAAGTATTTGCTCCATAATGAATCCCAAAAAACCTCATGATAGTCAAAAAAGGAACCGTTACGAAGATTTCAGGAACGCAAACTATTGCGGTCGAAGTGTACGATTATCGTGCGCATCCGAAATACAAGAAACAATATCGAGTGACTCGTAAATTCTTGGTTCATGATCCAGAAACCAAAGGATCAGTGGGAGATTACGTAGAAATAGAACAAATGAATCGACGTGTTTCAAAGCGAAAAGCTTTCATACTTAAATCTGTTATCACCGCTTCAGCGGCTTAAAGACCATGATCCAACATATGTCCCGAATGACCGTAGCAGACAATACAGGCGCCAAAAGTGTCATGTGTATCAAAGTGCTTGGAGGTTCCAAGCGTAGATATGCTCGTGTAGGGGATGTTGTGGTAGTGACGGTAAAGCAGGCCGCTCCTAAGGGTGTCGTAAAAAAGAAGACCGTTCAAAAAGCCGTGATCGTTCGTCAGAACGCTCCGATTCGAAGAAAAGATGGTTCTTACTTACGGTTTGATGATAACGCGGTCGTGATTGTAAATAATGACAAACAACCAAAAGGAACTCGGGTCTTCGGACCAATAGCTCGTGAATTGCGAGGTGCCGGGTTTCAGAAAATAATCTCTCTAGCTCCTGAAGTACTCTAGTCCAAATGAAATATAAAGTAGGCGATCACGTTGTTGTTACCACTGGGAAGGACCGAGGAAAATCGGCTCCGATCGTGCGTATTGACCGAAAAAAAGGAAAAGTACTTCTTGAAGGACTCAACCTCAAGGTCAAGCATGTCAAAGGTCGTGACGGAAATCCAGGAGAGCGAGTTGAGATCTCAGCTCCTATCGATATCTCGAATGTGGCGGCTTTGGACCCTAAAACCAAGAAGCCTACGAGGATTGGTTATAAAGTAGATACTGATGGAAACAAGGTTCGTTATTATAAAGCTTCAGGGGAGGTTATCGCTGATCGTATGAAAGGCGCGGCGGCTCCAAAAGCTAAAGAAACTTCTAAAGATAAAAAAGAAGACGCTAAAACTCCTAAGAAAATTAAAGCTTAAGCATGACTTATACATCAGCCCTTTACGATAGATACAATAAGGATATAGTTCCCGCTCTTATGAAAGAGTTGGGCGTTAAAAATCCTATGCAAATTCCACGTATTGAAAAAGTCGTGGTAAATGTAGGGATGGGGACTTTCTTGAATGGAAGCAAAGACTATTCTTTCGTAGAAGAGAATATCGTGGCTATCACCGGACAAAAACCAGTGGTTCGAAAAGCCCGAATGTCGGTTTCGAATTTTAAACTCAGAGAAGGTATGCCTGTTGGTCTCATGACGACCTTACGAGGTCAAGCGGCATACGATTTTCTTTATAAGATTATCAATGTGGTTTATCCACGGGAACGAGGTTTTCAGGGCGTCAAAAAGAATATCTTTGATAAAGATGGAAATTGTTCCTTTGGTTTTAAAGAACATACGGTTTTCCCTGAGGCTCCTGTAACAGATGTAAATAAAACACATGGTCTTCAGGTGACCGTGGTAACTAATACTGATAACTCAGGCCATGCTTTCAAACTTATGGAAGCTTTTGGTTTTCCTTTTAAAAAATAACCTTTCAATATTATGGTTCGCACTGCTATTTTGATTAAACAGAAACGTATGATGGATCGCGCCATGCTTAAGCGTGAAGATGGTACGTATGACAACAAGAAATTTGCTACGAAGCCAAAAGACAAGTACAAGACTCGGGCCTATAATCGTTGCGAACTCACCGGACGTCCAAGAGGCTACATGAGAGATTTTGGAATCTCGCGATGTGTCTTCCGAGAACTTGCGGAGAAAGGCCAAATCCCGGGAGTTAAAAAATCATCCTGGTAGCTCAACTTAAGAACTTGAGCACTTAAGAACTTAAGAATGAGTTCCTACGTTTCCAAGTTCACGAATTCTCAAGTTTATTACAACCACTATTACAAAAACTATGACTGATCCAATTGCTGACTTCTTAACTCGAATACGAAACGCCCAAATGGCTGGCGTGAAAGAGGTACATGTACCTTACTCCACCGTGAAAGAGAATATTGCCAAAGTACTGGAGAAGAACGGGTTTCTAGCATCAGTCAAAAAAGATGACAATGGGAAGTTTCCAGAATTAGTAGTTACGAGAGTCGACAAAGAAATAACCCTCAAGCGGATTTCTAAACCAGGACAACGGATCTACGTCAAATATGACGAAGTTCGCAAAGTCCTCAACGGGTTTGGGATTGCCGTGATCTCCACTTCAAAAGGTCTTATGACTGGATACGAAGCGAGAGCTCAAAAATTGGGAGGCGAGTATGTGTGTGAAGTTAGTTAGTTTAACCATTATTACCTTAAAATAAGATGTCACGAATAGGTCTCAGTCCGATCCAAATACCAGAAGGCGTTGAAGTCAACGTCAATGGTAATGAAGTTGTGGTAAAAGGGCCTAAGGGGCAATTAACCCACACTTTTGATGCTCAATTTGTAGAGATCAAAATAGAGGATGGGGTTATTACTTTGGTGCGAAAAAGTGAGGCCAAGGAGTACAAAGCTCGACACGGACTTTATAGAAGTTTGTTGGCTAATATGATCGAAGGGGTCACCAACGGTTTCAAGAAATCACTTGAAATTCGAGGGGTGGGATATAGAGGATCGGTACAAGGTTCAAAAGTAGAACTGCACCTGGGCTATTCTCATCCAGTTTATTATGAAGTTCCACAAGGGGTGACCGCTGAATTTGATAAAGAAGCGAATAACGTCATCAATATTACCGGGATTGATAAACAATTGGTTGGGCAAGCCGCGGCTAATATCAGGTCTTTCCGGAAGCCAGAACCTTATAAAGGGAAAGGGATCCGTTATGTGGATGAATATGTTGCCATGAAAGCTGGTAAATCATCTTCTAAATAATCATTGTTTTAAATACTATTATGTCAGAAAAAACGCTCACTATCGCTCATAGAAAAGACCGTTCGAGAAGAACGCATGTAAAAGCTCGTGTTACGGGACGACCTCGACTTATCGTGTTTCGTTCTAACAAAGCTATTTATGCTCAAATCTTTGATGATGAGACCGGAAAAGCTATTGCGGGCGTATCAAGCTTGAAATCCAAAAAGAAGGGTGTAGAAGCCGCTGCAGAAGTTGGGAAAACTATTGCAGAGTTGGGCAAAGCGAAAAAAATAAAAGAAGTTTCTTTTGATCGTAATGGTTATCGTTATCATGGTCGGGTAAAAGCCCTCGCCGATAGCGCCAGAGAAGGTGGGCTTCAATTTTAGCATAATACTCAATACTTCAATATTTTAATATTCAATGTCAGACGAAAATACGAATCCAGCAGACAAAAAAGCAACCGAAGATGCGGTAGCTGTTACTCCTCAGAAAGAAGCCCCAGCTAATGGGCCAGCTGCTTCGGAGGATGGCGCTGCGGATGAAAATCAGGATAAAAAACGAAGAGGGGGACGTCCTCAGAGAGGGAATCGACGAAAAGAAAATAAGGAATTCGAAGAAACCATTATCGGTGTGGATCGCGTGACTCGTGTGACGGCCGGGGGACGACAAATGCGTTTTCGTGTGACCGTGGCTATTGGAGACAAAAAGGGACGTGTGGGGTTTGGAATGGGAAAATCGTCAGAAGTCATGATCGGTGTCCAGAAAGGGATTGCTCAGGCTAAAAAACGAATGATCACAGTTCCGATCTTTGAAGACTCAATTCCACATCCCGTGAGTTTTAAATTTAAAGCGACCAAAGTGTTTTTGCTTCCAGCACCAGAAGGTAAAGGGGTAATCGCTGGTGGTACGGTGCGTAAAATTTTGGAACTTGCCGGGGTCAAAAATGTACTTTCAAAAATTCACGGATCTCGAAATAAAGTGACGACGGCTTATGCGACGATGGGCGCTTTGAAAAAATTGATCAATGCAGCTCCTCATACACCTAAAAGTCAAAAAGTTGCCGAAGATACCGAAGAACCAAAGAACCAAAAGCCTGTTGAGAAAAAAGAAGACGTAAAAAAGAAAGCTCCCGCCAAGGCTTCAAAAGTCGAGGCAAAAAAAGCCACTAAGAAAACTTAAGGACTTAAGTACTTGAGAACTTAAGAACGAGTTCACAAGTTCTAGAGTTCAAGAGTTCCTAAGTTAATCACTACATTTATCATGAAAATCAACGAACTAACTCCGAAACATAAGAAAGTCGCCCGAAAACGACGAGGCCAAGGTAATGCTACTGGTAACGGTACTTTCGGTGGCCGTGGTAGCAAAGGCCAAAATGCTCGAGCTGGTGGAGGGGTTCGTCCTGGATTTGAAGGAGGACAAACACCTTTGATCCAACGAATGCCTAAAAATAAAGGGTTTAGAAATCCAAACCGTGTGGAATCACAAGAAATCAGCCTTTCTGATCTTGATGCAGCGTATAAAGATGGAGAAAAAGTAAGCTTTGAAAGCCTTTTTGAGAAAGGTCTTATCAAATCTGGTAAAAGCGATAAAGTGAAAATTTTGGGCAATGGCGCGCTCAAAGCCAAGATTGAAGTGGAATCTTATATCCTTATGTCTGCTTCTGCGAGAACCGCTATCGAAAAAGCCGGAGGTAAGATTGTCGTAGATAAAGCTGAGGCTTAAATCTTTCTGGATAACTTCGTAAACGCTTGAGACGAGGCCTTTTACAAAGAAAGGTCTTGTTTTTATAGTTTTGATATTTTCGCAGTTGCGGAATATTTTTTTTCATGCTATAATAGTTGATCGTTTTAGAAAATTTAAACGATATCTCAAATTTGTTAATTTATTTTTAGTTTCTTTTAACCCTTTAGTACCATGGCCAAACAAGGACCCTCGGCACCGGTGAAAAATGCGCTCTTTATTATATTGGGCGTCGCTATTGGTTTTGCATTAGGACATATGCAGACCGATGACTCTCTTAAAACAAGCCTCTTCCAGGCGACTATGTACGATTATAACACGTACATGGAAACCGATAGCGATGGAGATGGTTATTCGGATAATGATGAGTACAGCAATGGTACCGATCCGTATGATAGTTCTAGCTATCCAGGATCTACTTCGACCTATGATTATTATATGGAAGACAGTACCATGACTGATCCTTCGGATACGTCTGGTAGCGAGCCTTATACTGGATCAGGATCTATGCCAACAACCTGTTCGGATAGTGATTCGGATGGCATCTGTGATGCAGATGATAGTTGTCCAAATGATCCAGACAATGATACCGATGGTGATGGCGTATGTGGAGACACAGACATCTGCCCATATGACGCCATGGATGATAGTGATGGTGATGGAATGTGTGACAGTATGGATAGTTGTCCAAATGATGTAGCCAACGATACCGATGGCGATGGAATTTGTGAGAGCGATGATAGTTGTCCAAATGATCCAGACAATGATACCGATGGTGATGGCGTATGTGGAGACACAGACATCTGCCCATATGACGCCATGGATGATAGTGATGGTG
>DATDAE010000085.1:0-8930 GCA_036525565.1 Candidatus Altimarinota bacterium | reverse complement strand
TACCATTCGCGTCATAACAAAGATCGCCGCTTCGTTGTTGATTGGTATCAAAGAGATGTCCACATCCCGGTTTTGTGGGATCTGGAGCTCCAAGATCATTAAAACAGGCTCCAAATTTGACGGTATTAGCTTTGAAATAATCCTCACATCCAGGTTTGTCCTGCAATAAGAACCCTTCGGCATCAAAACAATCTCCAATTTTTTCGGTATTCTCTTCGAAGAGATCGCTACACGAATCTGGTTGTAGATTCTCTGGAAGTAAAAATCCGTTTTCATCGAAACACTGGCCACCTCCATAGGTATTGTTTTTGACCAAATCCTCACATTCTGTGGGAAGGGGTTGGAGCAATAATCCATCACTGGTGAAACATCGTCCCACTCGGTAGGTATTAACTCCAAATAAATCTTTACATCGTCGGTCAGTGATTTTGGAGAAATCAATCGTACCATCGTCATTGAAACAATAACCTCCCGCTGCAAAAGTCGCGGTCAAAGATCCGGCTTCGGTTCCAAATCCAGCGCCAACACCGTCATTTTTGGCTCCAAAAGACCCCGTACCAATCAGCCAGAATGGGTTGATCAGTCGATTGATCGTTCCGGTCCCCTCTCCCGCAATCCCGCCTCGTCCGGTACCGTCTCGGTCATCGGTTCCTTCTCCGGCATTTTTGAGGATGGTATTTACCAAGGCAAAAGATCCCAGGATGATGATAATCCCAATAGCGGCATACAGTACGATTTTTTGTCCTTTTTCTTTTTGTCCATCGTCTCCATTGGAAATCACAAAGAGGTATCCTCCGTAGATCACCATGGCGGTGGCCACAATCCCCACAAAGCTCAAAAAGAAATTGAGCAGATCGAGAATATACTGCCTAAAAGAAACTTCATCAGCTACTTGGTCAATCTCACCTTCTGTGTCTTCGACCGAATATTGTCCAGTAGGAATGTCTGCCGCCTGGGCTTCAAGTGCCTGAAAGGTTATGGTCGGTTGGCTCTGAGACCAACTGACGGTGAGTTCTGAACTCAAAAACATGCCTACCCCCACGATCTGGAGGAGACATAAACCTGATAAAAGCCATTTCTTGAAATGCATGTGATTAGGCTAGAGGAACAATAATCATGATATCACGGGAGCTTCTGGTTCCCGCCGGATCAAAATCCGCTTGAAGCAGCGTGTTGACAAGTGGGAACGAAGCAAATATGACGAGCAGGCCAATCACCGCATAGATGATGATCTTCTGCGCCGTTTCTTTTTTGCCATCGTCTCCCAGAGACGTGATATAGACAACCCCAGCCCAGATGATGACGCATACCGCGCCAAGCGCGATCACGGCCAACATAAAATTCACCCACCCACGAACTAAGTCTTTAAAATTATCGGCTTTGGAAATCCCATCATCCAGTTCGCCTTCTACGAGATTTGAACCCGCTTCGATCCCCCCACCTTCAAAGACGGTAGCGTTAGTGGGATAGGCGAAAAAGGGAGACATAAAGCACCCCAAGAGGGCTATAACGAGAAACGTACGCACTTTTGCAAGCATGTTTTTTGAGATTTAAATCCAATTATTATAGCACAGAAAAGCCTTTAAAACAATATTCAATACTTCAATAATCAATATTCACGTTTATGGAAACAACTTAAAGGTTAAATACAATCTCCTGAGTATTGAATATTGAATGTTGACCAGTTGATTATTGCCCGTTATGTGGTGTATATTGAATACATGCGTCCTTTCAAAATCCTCTCTCGAGAAAAAGTCCTCTGTGAAAAGTTTTATGAAGTAGAAAAACAAATCGTAGAACTCCCCGATGGAAGTCAGGGCGAATGGTATATCAAAGTCATTAATGACGCCGTCATCATCATTCCTATCACGGAAGATGGCCAAGTATTGCTGCAGCATAACTATAAACATGGATGCGGCGAGGTCGTGGTCGAGTTTTGTGCCGGCCTCATCGATGATGGAGAGACGTGGAAAGAAGCGACCCCTCGTGAGCTTTCAGAAGAAACCGGTTATGAAGCCGAAACGTATATCAAACTAGGAGAAGTTTATGCGAGCCCTACAAGTTCGAAAATGAAATATCACATCATCCTCGCACAAAACATCAAAAAAGTCCGAGCCGCTCACCAAGAACCCGAAGAACAGATCGAGACTTTTTTCGTCAAAACCTTGCAAGCTGCTGCTGAATTATTACAAAATGATGAAAATAAAACTTCAAGCGGTACGATAACCGCTCTTGGGTTCGCTCAAAAATATTTTGGTTCAACCTCTCAACGCTAGAAAATACTTGGACACGTTGACATAATCCATTCTAATTCTAATATGGCTTCAATTTGACCTATCTTCTTTTTTAGAATGCCTTTAAAACTAGGGAAACCGACTTTTGTCCCTGCCGAACGGATCGTTTCCAATGCCGAATTAGCGGCTTTGAACGGTCATACCAGTGATGACATCTTCAAATTAACCGGTATACAAAATCGTCCCATTATGGGCCCGGAAGAAACGGCCGTCACCATGGCCCGAAAGGTTTTTGAAGCTTCTGGTTTGAGCGCTTCAGACTTAGAACACGTAGTCCTCACCCACATGGGCTTGACGGATGAAAGCAGTCAGGGGACTATGGCGGCTATCGCTGAGGATTTAGGATTAAAACAGTGGTCTGGATTACGTAAGGCTTGCAATGGTTTCACGATGGCCGTTCATGAGATAATAGACCAGTCTTTGCTCCCTGATGAAGCTCCTGGAGCTATTCTATCGGTAGAAACGCCGACTCGTTGGATCAACCTGCAGGGTGATCCTGGGGCTTCTGGTAGATTTTTGTTTGCCGATGGCGCCAGCCTCACACCGCTCAATCCTACCCCCACTCAAGAACCACTTGGGGAAGTTATCTATCATACGGACTTACAGCTTGATGCATCCGATACGATGTTTGATTACCAGACCGTAACCCCTTTCCAAACTTTTCATGAAGATGGCCCTTCTGGACCGGTGCTCATGATGCATGGTAAAAAAGTTTTTGTCCAAGGGGTCAGAGCCATGACTCAAGCCACGAGGAAAGCTTTTGAAGCTTTATCGCTCGAGGGCGAATCTGTTTTATTACTCCCTCATCAAGCTAATGTTCGCATGATGGATACGGTTTTTGCAAGACTTGATATACCAGGACTTCAAGCTCATGCCGCTATGGAACAAACGGGTAATGTCGTTTCTTGTAGTATCCCGATGGCGCTTGCCTCGGCTTTGGATGCTGGGAAAATAAAACCAGGTATGACGGTTGTTTCGCCTTCCGCGGGAGCTACCAACACCCCCAACTATTTAGGCTCGGCTTGTATGGCCTTACGATACTAAAGTCTTGACAATAAGCCCTAAATCACTAAATTCTCCTCGTTCGTCAAAGACAGCAAGCATTTTCCTCCGGGAAATATGAGCCTCGCCGAGATGGGAGTCAGCACCGACAGTAAGCGCGCGTTGCACGCTACTACGCTGACGCAGGTCGTTCCACAAGAAGTCTTTGATTGCACAAACATCAAGACTTTTTTTAAAAAAACGAACTATGGCAACTTCAAAAGCCAAAAAATCCGGTCAACTCACGGCTTTGACTGAAAAATTCAAGGGCGCCCAAGGGGTAGCTTTTGTAAATTTCAATCTTGCAACCGTGGAAGAAGTTCAAGCGGTACGTCGAGACCTTCGCTCAAAAGGGATGTCTTATACCGTTATCAAAAAAACACTTATGGCTATCGCCGCTCGCGATGCTGGCATTTGTGAATTTGATTCTGACAACCTTGAAGGATCTGTGGCGGTAATCGTCTCTAGTGATGATGCGATTGCTCCCGCTTCGGCTATCAAAGATATGAAGAAAAAATACTCCCTCCCAAAAAAGAAGATCGTTAAATTCGATTTTGCTGGAGCTATTTTCGAAGGGGCTTTTCTTTCGGCAGCAGAAACGGCTATCCTCGCGGATACGCCAAGTCGAGAAGAATCTATCGCCAAAATTTTGGGGGCACTCCGATCAGGACCTCAAAAACTTCATGGTATTCTCAATTCAGGTCTTCAACGACCTTACAATGTGCTCAAGAATGCGGATAAATTCGCCACTGCTTAGGGCCAAGTATTAAGTATCTAGTATTAAGAAACTCTTAATACCTAATACTTAATACCTAATACTCATTTAAATCTTAATCTCAATTAATCATGTCAGACGAAACTACCGTTACGCTTTCAAAAGGCGAACAAGGCGTTGTTGACGCTATCGAAAAACTTACGGTTATCGAAGCTAACAACGTAGCTAAATACTTCGAAGAAAAATACGGGATCTCAGCTGCGGCTGCGGTTGCCGCTCCTGCCGCTGGTGGCGCTCCTGCTGCTGGTGACGATGCTGCTGAAGAAAAATCAGCTTACAATGTGGTACTTAAAGACTGCGGTGCTCAAAAAATCGCCGTTATTAAAGTCGTACGAGAAATCACAGGCCTCGGACTCGGTGAAGCTAAAACGCTTGCTGAAAAAGGAGGAACGATCAAAGAAAATGTGAAAAAAGACGAAGCTGAAGCGATGAAAAAACAATTCGAAGACGCTGGTGCAAAAATCGAACTTGAATAATTTTTATTCAAATTCGCGATTTAAGACCGGTCTTTAAAAAGAGACCGGTCTTTTTTTTAGCCCCTTACGTCATTAAAATTCTGCCCTTCTGGGAATATCCCGCTATACCTAAGTCTTCTCATAATATTCATTACTCTAGCTTTTGTGTGCGCTGCCATTTTGGGGGCCGTATCAAATCTCCTCCCATCGGTACCAACTGTTATTTCAGGCCCTGTATCTATGAGGGTTCTCCCTTGCTCGGCGATCTGGGAAAAAAGAATAAGATCCTCCCCCAGATCGGCTCCTAGTCTGATCCCTCCAGTATCTAAAACGGATTGTCTTTTAAAAGAAAGATTAGCCCCTCCTATACATTTTTTTCTTCGTTTCTTCACCAAAGCATAAAATTCTGTGAAAGCTTTTTCCCCTAAACCATAAAGGCAATGACTCCAATGAGCCCCTAAATATTTAATACCCCCTGAAACTCCCACGAGACCATCATCTTCTTGATAATGTCTTCTGTGAGCTTCGATCCACGTAGTCGGCACTATAGTATCGGCATCAGTCTGAAAGATCAGCTCACTTCTCGCGGCTTCAAGTCCTGCGGCTCGTGCATAGGAAAGCCCTTTGCGAGGCTGATCAATACAATGAACCCCAGCGGCTGCAAAAATTTCCCCTGTGGCATCCGTACTGGCATTATCCACCCCTATAACCTCCAACGAAACTCTCGTGCTGACTTGAGCCACCGCGGCAAGCGTAGCTGGGAGTACGTCTTGTTCATTGTGAGCACAAATAATAATGGAACCTTGGGGTGCCCCATCTTCCAATTGCTTCATCTGAGGTTGCACCTCCTGCTCAAGGTAGCCAAGTATATCAGGGTGGAATCTCATAAATAAAACTAAGTTAATAAAACATAAACCCTAAACAATGACAATTTAAAGTATTTCCAATATTCCATCAAGGTTTTCATAAAAGATTCCCCCCCACGCAAAATCGAAGGTTTTGTGGGGAGAGGAGGCGTGGAATACCTCAAAAAAGCATACCTTATAACTAATATAAAAGATTTTTTGAGGAAGAGGAGAAGTTAACGGAGTACACGAAAAAATCAGCCTAAGTTGATTTTGAAGTGTCGAAGTAAACTTCGACGTCGTGGTGGGCCAGGCTGGAATTGAACCAGCTACCAAGGCGTTATGAGCGCCCTGCTCTAACCAGTGAGCTACTGGCCCGTCGTCGACGTGGACTCCGTAGGCTCGATTTAGTCGACGACCAAATCTCACTTACTTCGTCACGCTCTGCTCGTGGATCTTAGCTACGCAGATTGTAAGAAAAATCTGTGAAATGCCAACTCTTCCTACTTTTTACTTTCGGCTTTGATCTTCTCCATGGCAGCCGCCATTTTGGCTTCATTGAGGCTTAGATTTATGTCCCAGTCGCCTCTCGCATCTTTTCTAGACTGGAAAGACTCTACATAATCTCTCCCCAATAAATTGGCCGCTACTTGGTCTGGCCTTCCTCCCAAAGCCCGTCCCCAATTGAGATTGCGTGGGGCGGCTCCTTGATTTTGTTCTCTAAATCCTGGTTGAAAAGCCTTCATATAAGCAATTTCTAAGGCTTTTGGTAAATATTTTTTACTACTGGAGCCATCGAAACTTTTTTCTCGATTTGGCGCATGTCTCCCACTGGAACGGCTCGTTTTTTGTGAAACATCCAAGAAACCACGAGCACTGATTTCTTCTCTGGTGACCTCTACTCTTTGGCACTCTGATAAAGGCGCGGTAAGCGGAAAATAAAAGACAAAAATTTCATGATTTCTTCGTCCTCGTTCATTGCCTTGAATATCACAATGAGTTTGAAGCATGTAGGAATAGATATTGGAGGGGATTTGGCTCAGCGCGTTATGTACCGAACAAAAATAATCGGTATCAATTTCTCTCGCATAAATAGATTCGACTTGATTGGATTTTCCGCTTCCTGTCACATGTACCGCACCGTAGAGCTGAAACTCAGCAGAGGTCATCTGCTCTCCCTCTCGAGAGGCAAAAAAAGCTTCTACCTGGGTACTCATATCTGGCGGCGGGGCCAGTTGAGGCTCTGGTAAGACCTCTCTCTCGCTGGGAGCAATCGGTTCGGAAAGGCTTTGTTTGAGTGCGGGCCCAGCCTGCGCGAGGATTTCTCCTTGTGGAGCTTCTGAATCACCTGTCATGCTTTTCATAGAAGCGAGTATTTTCTCATAATTCACTTCGACCAACTGAATACTCCGAAATTCATTTAAAAAACTATCGATACTCATGGTGGTCGAATCGCCGTCTCCTGCCTCGGGATCATTGAAGGTGATCGTTTTTTTCGCTTTATCAACTTGGCGAATGCTATAAGCATAGCCGACCCGAAGACGCACTGACTGTCCATCAACAGACTGAACAACGGTATCTCTGTCATCTTGTCCTTTACCGATTAAAGCGGTGATCAAAAATCGTTCTGGATCATAACTTTCCTCCAAAAAGGTTCTCATATCATCTACGCCTTTGTTTGCTGTACTTATAAGTTCGGTACGAACATAATCTTTCCCAAGCAGGCTTCGGTGTACACTCATCCCCATCCCTCCTTGGGCTTTCGTCCAATCCAAGCTCCCATCTTTACGTAAAAAGCCACCACGCTGAGCTTTGAAATAAGCGATTTCGAGAGCTCTGGGGATAAGTTTATCGGATTGATCCGTGCTGGCTCTGTAAGAAGCTTCATAAGAACGACCAAACTGATTCGTTTCCTCTTGGGTAAACGATACTTGATCTTGTATTTCTCGACGATGAACCGTCCACGTTTGACACTCCGCGCGAGGCGCGGTCAAAGGCAAATAAAAGGTAAATGTTTCTTGTCCCTCCGCACCCCCAATATCACAATGAGTTTGCAACATCCACGGATAAACCGGGAGATCATCGAGCACATTAAAAGCGGCTGTAAAATAAGACGTGGCCATTTCCCCCTGTTTTAAAGGGCTATCAGCTCCATATTTTTGGTACTCCGTTTCACTCATTGTGGCTCCCTTGCGACTCGTGAGGAATTCCGCCTGAACTTTCTTAGATGCCTCTACCTGCTGAGGCTTTTTCATAATTTTCGATTCTAAATTTCTGAGAACGGTATCTTCTCGGACCACCAAAGCATTATCACGCCAAGGCTCTCCCGCATCCTCAAAAGACTGCTTGAGCGCCTCCAAATTTTGTTGGGTCAATAAAAATCCTTGTTCTAAAAAGGCTTCATCTTCTAGGTCATCCAAAGTCCAGCTTTGGTCGGCATCAAATCCCAAAGCTTCGTAACAAAAGACAAAAGCCATAGGATAAGCATAGTCCTGCGGTTTATGATCCTTAAAAACATTACGATAATCACCCGGCCCTGAACGCGCCGCGCCAAAAGCCTTTTCAGCTTTTTGATACGCCTCATGTCCCCGTTGTCCATACTCTTTAAAATTTTGTGCCAATTGCTCCCGTTTGACGGCTTCTGGCGAAGTGTAGGCGACCAGCATAGTTTCTACTTTGGCAGCGTCTTCCCGAGCTTCTTGCGTCTGATCTGGCGCCAACGCTTGCAATTGGTCTAGATAATCTTGAACTACTGATTGATTTGCGCCGCCTGAAAGGGCGTCAAGTTGTTTGAGGATCGACTCAGAGAGACTCTTGCCCTCTTCGTCCTGAAGGCTTGCGGTGTCTTGATAATCATCTCCTTTTTCAAAGCTCATGACTGGATTTGATTAAGTTCTGCCAAAATGTTTTCTGAATCTCGCTCTGATTCCTCAAATATTTTATCTTCCAAACTTTTTAATTTCGCTCGCTGCTCGTCTCGTTGGCCTCTCTGCATCTCGACTAAAAACTCTGGATTTTTCTCCAAAGCTGCCTCAAAGGCCTTAGTTTGAGATTGATAAGCGACTTCTAATCGATGATAGATTTGCTCCTGATGGCCGACCTCAAAAGTGTCCCAATCGCTCAGGATTTTTGCCTTTACCTCAGGCGAGAGAAAGAGGTTTTGTGTTACAAGGCTTTCAAGTCTTTTGAAATCTAAAGCCATAAAAAATGATATAAAATCTCATGATTATACCACAAAATGAGCCCAAAAGGAACCTTTATCTCAGACCTATATCACAAATAGCGGACATCTCGAATATGCAAGGTCTCGTCGGATTTCAAATCCGCTAAAACGAGATACATTGGACCCTTTTTATCCAGAATCATAAACCCATAAATCTCGGGATCAACTTCACTCTTATAACTTTCTTCTTTCAAAAGTGAGAGCTGATCGCGGTCCACTAAAAACTTATCTTCTATTGATTTTAGAATCTGCGTTTCAAAGGTTTGTGCTATTTGAGAGGGGATCATTTTGGAGAAA
>DATDAE010000084.1:0-5531 GCA_036525565.1 Candidatus Altimarinota bacterium | reverse complement strand
AGAGAAAGAAAACCTCAAAAACGCCCGTCTCCAAAAAGAAATTCAAGCCAACAAAGACCAAGCCAATGTCTTTGCCAATAAAGGTGGAAAGCTCCGAATGGTCGCTAAAAAGATGCGAGAAGCCGCTGCAGAAGCCGAAGCCAACATGGTCGACGTCCGGCAAGAAGATCGCACTATCAAAGCGTTTGAAATCCCCGTACAAAAAGACATCGGCGGGGTGATCGTCTCCATAGACCATCTCACTATCATGCAGGATCACAAAATCGTAGACAAAAAAGTCCGCATCGAACTGAGAAATAATGATCATCTCCTCCTCAAAGGCCCCAATGGGATTGGCAAAACGACCTTGCTTGAAACCCTCGCTCACCGAAAAAGTGATGGGGTCAAGATCAATCCTGCCGTCAAAATCGGTTACTACCGACAAGACTTCTCGACTTTAGATTTTGATAAAACCGTCCGAGACACCTTACTCGAATCTATCGATGACTTTCGGGGCGAAAGCACCCAGGAAGAATACATGCGAGCGGTGGCGGCTGGGTTTTTGATCGATAAAACGATCATCAATGCCAAAGTCGGTGATCTCTCCGAAGGTCAAAAGGGTCTAGTGGCTTTTTGCCAATTGCGCCTGATGGAACCTGGACTCTTGATCTTTGATGAGCCGACCAATCATATCAATTTCCGACATATTCCCGTGATCGCAAAAGCCCTCAAAAACTTCAAAGGCGCCATGATCGTCGTCTCGCATGTCGATGACTTTGTCGCGCAGATTCGGATCGATGAGACCCTTGATTTGGGGAAAAACTAGTCTGCATCAAGCCTCTATTAATTTGAGTTTTTCAGCTCTCGAAAGCTTTTTCATCTGGTATTCGGCTTTACTCGCCTCAGACCGGTTTTCGAAAACTTCCCAGTAGACGCATACCACCGGCCGGCGGGCACGGGTAAATTTGGCCCCTTTGGGAGAGGTGTTGTGATCGTTGACTCTTCTGTCCAGATCGGTAGTGATACCGGTGTAGAGGGTTCCGTCAGCGCAGCGAAGGAGGTAGCAGGTCCACATGAGCCCAGTATATCATGGATCTTTGGTGATGAGCTCAACAAATTGACTGAGCAAGACTATTTCATTTCTTTTATGATAGACATTGTTTGGGCGCAAGGAATAGAGCAAGAACAAACATTGACTCACAGCCCTCCTCAATTAGTATGCTCGAAATACAAATACTATGATAAAGTTTGAAAATCACATCTTTCATACCTCCATCTGGATTCTGATATTTCGGCTGCTCGTAGTCGAAGCTTTCTTTGTGAGCTTCTACTGGATGGCCAAGTATTTAACCGGGTTCGTATTCTTAGGGGAAGACACTTCTTTTGGCAACTGGCTCAATGAAAATCTTTTATGGATTGCCTCTATTCACATACTAGAAGTATTTATCCTGGTAATGGTGGTACTCTTTTGGAGTAGCACGATTTTCAGTTTTTCACCTCAGAGTATAATCATCAAAGAAGGCGTCTTTACGATTCGACAAAATATGTATCACACTAAGCATATAGAGTCTGTTAAAGTCCGCCAATCACTTTGGGGTATTATTTTTGGTTTTGGGACTATTATTTTATATGCTCCCACTATCAAAGAAACCATTCGACTTCCTCATATAAACCATCCCACACAAATAGCCGACAAAATAGAACAGTACATTCAACAGGTTAATGAGCACTTGATAGCTATTGAAGGCTGATATTAAATTATAGGCATGCAAGGATCTCCGCTCCTCGTATCGAACCCCTTTTCTTGGTTTTCAAATCTTCTCAAATAAATTTAAAAAAACACCCCCCAAAATTGGGGGTGTTTTTAATCACGTTCATACCTTCTTATTTTTTCTTTCCTTTGCCTTCGAGCTTGCCGAGTCCTTGTATTTTTACAGGGACCATCTTGTCAGCTTTATGCTTGTCTTTATCAGCCTTATCTTCATTATCCACATCTTCTTCGTCTTCATCTTCGAGAAGATCGGCTGCGGCGCTTACATCGACTTCTGTTTCGGCCTCGACCTCAGCTTTAGTTTTAGCTTTCATTTCTTTTTTGGCTTGTCGGGGAGGAGTCTTTCCACTTTTCCCTTTGGTTTCCTCGTCATTCTCATCTTCATTTTCTTCGTCTTCGTCTTGATCTTCGTTATCGTCATCAGAGTCATTTTCGTTTTCCTTATCTACTTCCTCATTCTCGTTTTCGGCTTCTTCCTCTTGGTCTTTCTTTTTAGGTTTTTTGTCTGGAGACTTTTCTTTATCCTTTTTCTCTTTTCGCGCCTCATTTTTGAGTTTCGCTCGAAGGGCCGTAGAGAGGCCTTTGATACGTCCAGATTTACATTTAGAAGCTTCGGATGCAGTAGCACAAGCCTCAAGAGCGGCTTCGATTTTCGCTACTTTTTTCTGAATTTTATCATCTTGTGCTTCCTCCCCAAGTTGAAGTTTTACTTCGGCGTAGAGGGCTTTGGCTGATTCAAGTTGGGCCTCAAATTGGGCGGTTTTTTCGTCTGGTTCGTCTGCTGGGTCTTCCTCAGAATCAGCTTGTGCATCGTCTTGTGGCGTAGAAGTCTCAATACTCGTTTCAATATCGACCTCTACATCTTCTCCAGCTTCTACACCAGCTTGAAGCATAATAACGGCATTTTCAATTTCTTCGTTTACTCGTTCAATGGTTTCAAGAACCTTAGTAATAGTTTCAAATGTAAGGTCATCTTCGACTACGTCCATGACATCGGAGAGCACTTCAACCGATTCATCTTGAAGTTCATCAATTTCTTCAAAAGCTTCCTGGGTTTCTGGTGTTTCTAAATCTTCGGCTGCTTCGATAGCAAGTTCTGTTTCGGTCTCTAATTCTACTACAAGTTGGTCAATTTGAGCATCTGTAGAAGCTTCATTTTCCGCATGTGCGGTAGAAATGAGCGAGAAGCTGGCTTCTTTTTGGACATAGATAGATTCTCCGCGACTTAAAACTCGTAGTTCTTCAAGGGCTGATCGAGCCTTCGCAAGGTGACCCTCATAGGGTGTGGGGCCCATAAAGAACATAAAGGCGCCCCATCCTCCCATAACAAGGACAAGGGTCGTAACGGTTCTGGTAAATGTATTTTTCATAGGGAATAAAAGGTTAGAAATAGTATGCACACGTTTGTGGAGCATCCGACCCAAAAGTCGGAAAAAAAGTTTACATTGTAAGGTTTTCGGTGCGCGTGGCAGTGAAACCTTTAGAAATTCGAGGTCGTCTTTTGGGGGGGTCATAGTATGAAAAGTGAGAGAATAACACCGAGTAAATCCGGCGGCAGCGTGCTTCTGAGGAGGTCTTTCGCTCGATGAAGCTGAACACGCAACGTGCTTGGGTTAAGACCAAGCAGGACCTCTATCTCTTGGTTGTTGTAGTCATTGAAATATTTTAACAACACGACTTCTCGTAGGTTTTCGGGGAGTTTTTCGACGGACTTAAGGATGATTGAACGCGTAAGGTTTTCATCGGTATGAGTCCAAGATTGAGTTGGCGCATCGAGGGGGTGGTCATCTTCTTCAGGAAGGGGAACTTCCTTTATAAGAGGGTGTTTTCTCATGTGATCAATCAAACAGTTCCGGGCGATCGTATAGATCCAGGATCCAAAGTTTCGTTCTGGATCATAGGTATCAAATTTTTCAAAGGCTTTCAGAAAGGTTTCTGAGGTGAGATCTTCGGTAAGCTCTTTTTGTTCGTAAGCACGAAAATAGAGATAACGATAGATTTTTTCATAGTACTGAAGGTAGTACTTCAGAAATGTTTTATCAGAATGCATAAGAATAGATATTCCCGAGTGTAAAGAAGTTTCGTTTTTTTAAAAGAGCTAAAATGCCTTGGCGATAAATATTACGGGCGAATACTCCAAACGTTTCAAAAAAGTTTAGTTTTCTTTGTTCCCTCTCCTCCAGTCAAACCCCCTGTATGGTCTTCGAAGTCTTCACTTCGCTCAGTTTTCGCGTCCGACCCCCTGGGCTTTGGGTTCTAGAATCCCGTATCTCAGACTAAAAAAAATTCACTGACCAAATGGTCACTGAATTTTTTTGGCTGGGGTGCAGGGATTACTCGCATCCACATTAATCCTCTCCTCTCGTGACTTCATCGCTCGAAAAGAAAATGCCTACGGCGCTTTCTTTTCTCCGCTCCTCGTATCGAACCCCGCCCTCCGGGCTAATGGGGTTCTCATCTCGTATTCCATAATAAATTTAAAAAACAGACCAGAGGTCTGTGTTTTAAATCTGGCTGGGGTGCAGGGATTCGAACCCCGGAATGGCGGAACCAAAATCCGCTGCCTTACCACTTGGCGACACCCCATCGTCGTCGATGACTTCGTTTGCTCCGTTTGTCTCTTTGAGCCAAACTTCGCTCTCTCCATCATCTTCTCCTCTCCCCACAAAATCTCTAACATCCTCCACGCTATGCTTTTGCGGGGCCCCGGAAACTACTTGAGCTCCTTCGAGGCAAATCTCGCACACTTCGTCACGCCTCCTCTCCCTACAAAATCTCTGAGATTCTTCACTCTATGCTTTTTTAGGGGGCTCTTGAAGAACCCTAGAGAGCGAGGGAAATCTTACAAAGCTCCAAGGGAAAATCAAGTTTTTTACCTTCTATTCTATTCTCCCGTCATCAATATCACGATATATCGTCCATTGGGCTCCTTCACGATCCCGACTCCCACTTGGGTATAATCAGGGTTGGCGATGTTATTCCAATGCAGATCTGAACCTTTCCACCAGGTTATGGAATCAAGCGGATCTGCTTGTTGCCAGGTCATACTTTCGGTCACAAATCCCGTGTATTTAGCTTGCTCGGCTCGATCGAAAGGATCTTGACCCAATTTATCTGAGTGTGAATAAAAACCATTGATCACCAGATGGGTCGCAAATTCTTGTGAAAGTTTGGTCAAAATAGCATTTTCCTTCAAAGCGCTTTTACCTTCATCCTCTCTCGCCTGATTGACGGCTTGGAGGAGTTTTTTTTGGAGATCATCCACAGAAGCTTTGTCTAAAGTGTGATTGGATATCGAAGGAGCATAGTTCGCCAAAGCCCATTGATGATAATCTGTTATGTAGCCCGTCGTGATTTGCTGCCCTGGATGAGCATTTGAGAGGACTTGGAGGGGCGACACATGCGGGGCGGGAGGAATATAAGCCCCTGAAGTATCAGACAAAGGCGGATCAGATGACACATCTTGAGGCTCGCCCCAAGGCATCTGGTTTATGGGGGGATCTGACAAGTTCCAGGCTACAAAATAGGCCATCTCCCCTCTCGTCAGACTATAGGGCGCGGGCTGCTCCGTGTGAAAATAGCCCATCCCCAAAGTATCAGCCTTGATGAAATACCGGTCATACCACTCCCCGGCTACCGCTGGTATATCTTTTTGATAGGTTTCGAGGATTATCTTCAACGCTTCTGCCTGATTGATACTTCGCTCTACCCCAAAGGTCCCATCCTCATACCCCTTCACAATACCCTTGGATTTCGCAAAACAAATATAGGGCGCGTACCA
>DATDAE010000083.1:0-4201 GCA_036525565.1 Candidatus Altimarinota bacterium | reverse complement strand
AAGAAGTCTAGGCTTCAAGCGCCTCCATTTGTGCTCGAGCCTCATCAAGCGTGATTCGATCGGCGTACATATCGACGCGGATCTTGAGTTCTCGACCATCTCGACTCTCGAGAAACGCTTTCCCAGCTTCAATTTCGGATCGAACCGTTTCCATCAAGGCGACATATTCCTCTGTCGTATCACCAGGATGTTCTCTATCAGCTTCGTCAATGCGCTGTAAAAGTTCTACCGATGTAACAATTCCCTGGTAAAACTGATCAGCAAACCCAGATCTAAAAGCTCCCACTTCAAGTCCTCTACCATGACGATTCGCAAGAGAGTTGGGGACTTGACCTTCTGTATAACTTGTAATCAATGCTGAGATTTTTGGAGGTAAAAGTACTTGGACTTCTCGATCTCCGAATCGTTCCATATCGGTTGAATAAGTAGTTCCTCCCCATCGACCTTCATGCCCTAATTTTTCCTCCCGTGAAAGAGCTCTATGACGGCCACCCCCTTCAACCACAGAAGACATAGGGGTATGGGTTCTTCCATCTGGATATACCGTTCTAAAGCCACCATCGCGCATGACCGGTTCTCCGCCAAAGAGTGATTTACTTGAAAATGGAGTTTGATCTGGATCTTGGACCACATCACGCACCACGGCAAATCGAGGGACTTCTTTCAACTTCGTAGTAACACCCAAACGCTCCAAAGATTTTTCTGGATCAAGCACTCCCAAATCACCATTTTCTATCATGGTCAATTGACGATCATCCGCCTCTCTCAAACGTCTTTGGCGATCTTCTATCCGCTGTTCCCTATGCAGTACATTTCGAATATCTCGAGATACGACCTGCGCCGCCAAGACGGATCGCGAATCACGTTCATCAAAAGCCAACTTACCTTCGGGATCGCCCTTGAGACAAGCGCCGATAACTTCATAATTAAAAGCTGCATATTCATCTCGTTCTCCCGTTTCAATCTCTCTACCGTCTTCAGTTTTACTCCTCACAAAGTCTCTTGTTTCAAGCTCCGAGCCTTCTGGGAAAAGAGTAAGGGTGCAAGTCTGTTCTCCAACTTCAAGCGTCCCAACTTTCAGAGCCCTACGAGAATCCGTCTCATAGCGTCTGTCATGTTTATCTGAATTATATTTCTTTCTATACGTTGTTTCACGTATTTGATGATGGGCTTCTGTCCCCATCTGGTAGACATCTACGGTTCCTGAAGCGGTTAATTTATAAAAATAGACCCCTCGACTCATATGACTGGGTTTTTCTCTTTCGGGTCTGAGATGCTGGATACCAAACTGGAGCACATGAGGCTCTTTAGAGGCTAATTCCGGAGTCGGGGCTTGCTCTTTAGTCATAGGAAACTATTCTTAAATACTTATTTTTTAATTGATGCAGATATTAAAACCATATCTCATTTCGATCAAATTATATTACATTATAAAATAAAAGATAAATAAAAGCAAATAATTGCAAAATTTTGAAGTAAAGCCACTCAATAGCTCCTCCCCCCAGATAAACCTAAATCATGCTTGCTGATTTTTTTAAATATGGCTAAATTGATGGTATGAGTTCTATTGAAAGAGTTATTTTTTGTGTAGGGGCTAGTAGTGATAACCAAACCGCGGATGAATGGCGGAAGCAATTTGAAACCGTTGGGATCAGGGGAGATGCTTTGCTCGTCCTTGATCAGCATTATCCTCTGATGGATATTCCACCCGAGACACTGGACGCGCTCATCGCTCAAGCTCGTGCCTTTATCGATGCCGGGGGGGACAAACAAACCGTGCTACTGGGCCATAGTTTAGGGGGGCTCATCTTACTCAAAGCCGGACGAGCCGTGTCGAGCAAAGTAGAGGCCTTGATCACCATGGGATCTCCTCATCGGCAGGCCACGTATGATACAGGAGCCCTCCCTTTCGAAAGACCCCCCTTTCGCATGCTCGCATTAGGAGGCGATCAAGACCAGACCACCCGGCGCATTAGCACGCCTGATTTTGCAGACGAAACCGCTGAGGTAGCCTCTGACCATATGGGCTTTGTAGAAAAACCTGACGTGATAAAAGCGGTTTGGGCGAAAGTCGAACAGTTTGTAAACGGCGTTTTGCTAGGGAGAAAAGAAACGCTCACCAAAATTGCGGCCGAACTCGATGACGTTCGATCCGAGGTACTCAAACCCTTTGATGAAATTTGGCAACCTTCCCAATTTACCCCAGATTTTACTAATTTAGAACAAGCCTTCGCCGATGTCGCAGCGCTTCAGGCCGAGTGTGCTCAAATCTCAGATGACGCCATAGCGCTCTTGGTTGGAAATACCCTCACCGAGGATGGCCTGCCGCTCTTTATGTCCAGACTCTATACGATGTATGGGATTCCTACCGAGCACCAGACCGGGGATGTCTACGGAGCTGATAATGGCCTCGTTCGATTTTTTCATCAATGGACCGCCGAAGAAGATCGACATGGGCGACTTCTTGATACGGTTATCGAATACTCTGCTCGTGTTATAAAAGAGAAATACGAACGATTACGAAGTAATTTTCTCTATGATGGCATGGATATTCAGACGGGAAATGATCCTTATAAAATATTTTTCTATACTTCTTTCCAAGAACTAGCCACTCAAGTCTCTCATACAAATCTAGCCAAGTTGATCAACCGACAAGTCGAGGGGAAAAGCCAGGTTGTTAAACTTTGTGGCATGATTGCCGCGGATGAAGGCCGACATGCTGAAGCTTATATGCGATTTATCGAGCTTATTTTCCGAGAAGATCCTGATCGTATGATGATCGCCATGGCCGATATGATGAAAACCGGTATACTCATGCCAGCTCACAATATGAGAGAAAGTCTCAAACAAGAACCCGGAACCACCTACAAAAATTTTGAAGCCCTCGCCCAAAGTATGGGCATGTACACGCAGGCCGATTACGCCGATATATCCGCCAAACTTATCGAAAGATGGGATATTGAGCATCGCGCACTACAAACCCAAGCTGGGGAAGCGGCACGCGCTTATATTCTCAAACGACAAGGCACTATCCAAAAAATCGCCGAACGAAAACCACGAAACATGGATAAGGAAGCCTCTTATGAATTTGATTGGGTTATTGCACAGCAATCCCTTTAATATTTCAAACAAGGACCGGTCTCTGTTGGAGACCGGTCTTTACTGTAATGCGTTAAGTTTTAAATCTTAATCCCTCAGCCAAGTGAGTTTATAGCGTCCTTGACGATCTTTTTCCGTGATTTTTACTTTGATCTTTTGGCCGACTTCGATGTGATCAGCGGCTTTTTCGATCCGTCCCAGTCCAAATTCTGAAACATGAAGCAAGGCATCTTGTTTTGGAAGAAATTCCACAAAAGCTCCAAAATCAAGCACCGTCTTCACCGTAGCATTTTCAAAAACTTCCCCTACTTCAGGTTCATGCGTCATAGATTCGATTTGTTTTTTAGCCTTAGCAATACCTTCTTTGAGCCCGGTGATCGTAACCGTTCCATCATCTTCTACTGAGATGTTTACTTCATAATCTTTCTGCATCCCTTGGATGGTTTCCCCTCCTTTTCCGATGATCATACCAATCTGATCTTCTTTGATTTTCAAGCTTTCGATCAATGGCGCATATGAACTCATCTCCGTTCTTGACGCTTGAATATTTTTCGCCATCTCATCAAGGATGAAACTTCGAGCGACTTTGGCTTTTTTCAAAGCTTCCGCCAAAAGTTCAAGTTTTAAACCCTTAATCTTGATATCGAGTTGCAAACAAGTGATGTTTTCTTTGTCTCCGGTTACTTTGAAATCCATATCTCCATCGAAATCTTCAAGCCCTTGGATATCAGTCAAAATCCGATAATCCCCAGAGTCACTATCCATCAAGAGGCCCATGGCGATACCTGCAATCGGGGTTTTGAGGGGCACTCCTCCATCCATCAAAGCCAAAGTCGATCCACAGACCGAAGCCATAGAGCTTGATCCATTACAAGACAAAACTTCTGAAACGACCCGCATCGTGTACATAAAACCTTGGTCTTGCCCCGGCACTACGTATTTGAGCGCTCGTTCGGCTAAGGCTCCATGACCGATTTCTCGACGTCCTGGACCTCGAAGCGGTCTGACTTCTCCCACTGAAAATGGTGGGAAATTATAATGATGAAAATATCGTTGTTGAAATTCTGGACGATCCGCATCAGACACATGAAGCTCCTGATCA
>DATDAE010000082.1:0-4176 GCA_036525565.1 Candidatus Altimarinota bacterium | reverse complement strand
AACCCTACCCCCACCACGCATCCCATAGCCAAACTCATAACATGCGGCCATATCACAGAGCCTACCCCCTGCTCCCAGATCAAAAATCCCCACAAAACCAAAAGCCCTCCGAGCGTAAGCCAATTGGGTATCTTGCGCGTGTAAATATCAAAGCAGGCTGCCACCCCCGAGAGTAAAATCGCTCCAACAATGTACATGTGTCCGATATTCTAATGGCTTTCCTTTCCCAGATCAAGACCGGTCTCCGAGGAGACTGGTCTTAAATTTGGCACCAAAAACCAACCTTCTTTTTCCGCCCTACGTGATACGGCATTTTGATGATCAATCACCACCTTCGTTTCCGAATACTCCAGCATCTTTTCATCTCCCACACTATCCCCTACCGCCAAAATCGGCCTTTGGGTGGGATGGATATAGTGTTGGATTACTTTTACCTTTCCCCCAAACATAGGATTGGGCTCTGCGTATTCATTAATAATCTTATCTTCGTGATCGGTCTTGATGGGTACGCCAAATCTTTGATCAACTTTTTTATTCAATAATGCCTCAACTCCCACTTCCAAACAAGGTGTCACCGCGGCACTCACGACATTGGTCTGGATCCCCCGCTCTCGGCAATAATCTAGCAAACTTTCCACCACGGGATGCACTTGCAGTCCCCTTCTGACTTTGCGGCCCCACAGGTCATGGGTTTCCCATCGGTCTTGGTGTTGTGTTTTGATCGCTTCTCGAGTGATCGATCTCAATTCATCGTAGGTAAACCCTACAAAAAACTGCTTGGTAAAATAATACGACTCCTCGATCTTCCCTTCCTTTATTAATTCAAAATAATGCAAAAAAGCTCTCCGGTGGTACTCGGGGGTGAGCGGTTCAGGTTTTCCAAAAAGGGTGTTGTCTCGCAAAAGCCCTTGCTCTGCCAAATAGTACTGCGCGACTTCCTCGCAATCATTGTCCCAAAAGCACGTTCGATCAAAATCAAACACCGCAAAAGGGTTCTCAGTGGTTTTTAGTCGTTCTTCCAAAGCCGCGAAAATGGGAGTAAGGTCTGTCATGTCGGAGGCATGATAGAGGAAATTGGGTAAAGGGGAAATATGAGAAGGTTCGGTAAAGACCGGTCTTGTAATGGTATCGCTCTCGCTCCAAAGTCCGGACTCTTTTTTTGGAGTCCGGACTTGTTTAGATGGGCGGAATATTGATAAACCTTTGGAGCAGGTTACAAACCTGCTCCGGCTTAAAATTTATTTAGTTCCAGGAATTTTTTCTACCAACACTGATAACTCTCCTACCATCGGATGATCTAGATATATTTTAAGTTGCTCATGCACAGATCGGAAGAACCAAAAAGTCACTTCTGGGCCTGCTGGAAACTTTTTCCACAAAGACTCTCCATGACGTTCCAATTCCTCTAAAAATGTATGTAAATTATGAGTTTTATCGGCACAGGAAATCATCAGTGATGATTGAGAGATGAGTTTAAGATTATCTATATAATTAATTTTACGATCTTTCCACTTGAGCGATTTGTTTTCTGAAACATCTTCAACCATCCGAAGCACGTTTGGACCAAAAGTAAATTCTAATTCTTCTGGTGAACAGTCTGTATCCTCCAATGTGTCATGAAGAAGCCCCGCAATAATTGTAGATTCATCTGCTCCATATTTGATAAGTATGGAGGCCACGGCAAAGGGATGTGCGATAAACGGGTAGCCATCCGATTTTCTCCTTTGTCCATCATGTTTTTGAGATGCAAAAGCGATAGCCGCACTTAATCTGGATGTTAAAAACATTTAGTCTTCTATTTTTTTTCTAGTAATTTAATCTTCTCTTCTAATTTTGTATAAGATTCAGACCGATAATTCTCATCAAGATTATGCTTATTTCGCTCCTGTGCTTCCTTTTTGTGTTTGCTGGAAATTTTTATAGTCCCTTTCTTTACCGCTTCCTTATAATCCTCGTCTGAATAACGATTAAGCACGATCTCGGCTACGGGGTCACTACGCTTTCCATACTTGGCCCGAGCTTCTTCTTCTTCTAGCCAAGAGTCTTCCAGATAGAGCAGATATAACTCTTCATCCATATCGAGCCCATGTAAAACTCTTTTTCCATGAAAGCATCCGATTCGGTATGATACTCCATAACCATGTATATCTATTGAAAACCCTGAAGCTGAAGGGCTTTCTTTTTGCATAGTTTTATGAGTTTCTAGCATTTCTCTGAGTAATCGTGTTTTATTGATTTTTAAATGATCTAATAATTCTCTAGGTTCAATATCATCAAAAGAATCGTTTAAGTATATGTGATTAGGCGGGTGTTCTATTATCATTTTTTTTGAGTTTTAAAAATTATTTTATAATGCTTTCTTCTAAGTATTTAATTAGGGCCTCTTGTGATTTAAAAGTTTTATCAATCGCTTTCTTGTACTCAAGACCATTTTCTACTACACTGATTTTCAAATTAGGATATTTTTTAGCTACTTCTAGCATATTGAGTCTAAAGTTTTTATGCGTTCGTATTAATACATCTTCTGGAACGGTTCTCGCTCGGCGAGAATTAAATATTTTTGCTGAATCAATATCCGTAAAGACGGCATTTATTTCTACGCTCTTTCCAGAAGCTAAAGCATCTTTGAGTTTGCTCAACGATCCAGCATTTGAAAAAGTTCCATCAATGACAAGTGTCTTACTACCTTGGAAGGCTTTGACCAACACTTCTGATTTACCACTAGCAGAACCCCCGGCCGCAAAGACCACTTTGTCATACCCTCCCTCTTTCAAAGCTTTTTGAAATAAGTCGCTGGCAATTTTACCAGCCGCACCTACGTATCCCATTTCCATATTTTCGTATTTGAAACTCGGGAAGCTTTCCATGATCTCGTCTGGATCAATCACAAAGTTTGTACCTTGCTCTGAATTTTTTTGCATCTTTGCCATAAAGTTATCCCGAACATCTGCTAATTCCCTCCCTATTATGGTTGCTATATCATCCCCTGCACCTGCTCCATTGAGCGTTGCTTTTTGTACCTGGATACGACTCCCATCAGATAGGACAACTTCTACACTGTCATCCAAATGCTTAGCATTAGCGGCTATCACATCATCAGCCGCTTTGCTCAAAGCGGCCCCTTCATCCAAATATTTCAGATTTTTTACAGCGCCGATCAAAGGTAGCAACCCGACACCATCCAGCGCTGTCTTCCCGGCATGTGACCAACTCCATTCCCAATTCGTCAAATCATGGGTCAAATCCCGAACATCCATCGGCAAATCTATCCCGATAATTCCTAATACAATTGATCCTATCACGCCGGCTCCCGTAGCTCTCGCTTCGCTATAATTCCCGAGCAATACCATATCTATCGTGTCTTCTATATACTTGATCGTCGCTGGATCATGTTTGAGGAAGATTAATTTCTGGATAGAAGGACTATTCCAAATAGAGTTTTTCAACGCTTCATTGGTTATCAAGCTCCCTTTCCACTCATACGCTTTACCTGTAAGCAATACCGATTCGATATAATGCCGTCTCATACTCTCCTCACTCTGTGGCACGATCCAATTATCTTTGAGCCAGAGTTGAAAATGGTTTTCTGAAAAATCAGAAAAGTGTGTCTGTGCTTTTTCTAACCCAATACCAGCCGCACCCTCTAGCAAGTGTTTTATACTGACTGATTTTGTAGAAACGGTACTTTGCCCCGATCCCACACCAGTCCCACTACTCGCCACCAAATCCTTCAACTCATACAAATCCTTGGGCACTTCTCGGGTCTCGATGACGATCTCTTCTCGCGCTGGGATCACGGTCACCTTCTGATCTTTCTTGAGTTGTTCCTCTACCACTTCTGTGATCGATTTGTTTTCTACCGCTGCTTGCTTCCCCGCTTCATAATACTCCCGCCCCTTACTCGCCAAATACGCATACTTCTCCGTCACACTTTTGGTGATCTCTTCTTTGCGTTTATCATACGCGGTTCTTTGTTGGTTGTACGCCGTGAGGAGGTTATCATATCTGGCAAACTTGGTCGTCTCTCGCCCCAATGCGGCCTGAAGATCATTAAACTCGTTCTGCGTATCATGCAGGGTGGTTCGTAGCTGCGTCTCATACACTTCTATATCCTTGAGGTTTTGCTGCGCCGCCCTCAACTGTGTATTGTATTTGAGGTAGTTGTTGTAATCGTTA
>DATDAE010000081.1:0-2049 GCA_036525565.1 Candidatus Altimarinota bacterium | reverse complement strand
CTTCTTGTATTAGCTTTTCTTTCATCTTTAGCAATTGGTCTGATGGATACATTCTTTAGGGAGTTAGTAAATCCCTTCATTTTACCATCTTCTTCTCCCCCCTCGAAATATGTAAACCTAATTGCTGCAATCTTAACAACTGTTGCGATTTAAAATGTAAGTCTGTTAGTACCTATCACAAAAAATACGCCAGCATGGGGCATCGGAGACTTCTTGGAGTCTTAAGCGGCAGTTACTTCAACCTCATTCACCACTGAGCATCCAGCTTCTCTGAGTCTGCTTACGACAATGTCTCTGGCGGCTTCTAAGCTGTCTTGAGGTCTTGTATCGAGACTTACAGTAGCTTTTTCTGCAGAAGGTCTTGTATCAAAAGCTATCCCAAAGAAGGAGGTCTGCTCATCAGCATTAGTCACCGAATAAACCCTCGCAGCAAAATCAGGTCGATCATTGGGAGCCTCTATAGCTCCAGTTATTAAGACGCGATCTACGGGTTGATCAAATCTTGGCATATTTTGAGTAGGTTATATTGCACCATCCTTTTTAATATGTTTTCAATCTGCTGTCAAACACTACCGATCGAGATCTAGTCTTCCTTCAATCTTTTCCACAGCTTTTTCTTCAAATTCTAGCGTGTCGATATACCAGCCTTTTTCGATAAAGAAGGCTTCGAATTTTTTGTCGTATCCATAGATGATCGCTAGTCCTACGATGATAAAAAGAATTCCAAGTGTTTTTTTGAACCATCCATTGGGGTTTGCAGCCCAACGCATGTTTTTGATCGCTCGTTGTCCAAAGTAGGCGATGATCCCCATCACAAGAGCCAAACCAAAAGCGTAGGCCAGGAGATAGATGACTCCGGCGATAAAACTCACGGGTAGGATGATGGCGATAATCAACCCATAGGTAGGACTACAGCTGGTGAAAACCGGGCCAAGGGCCGCCCCTGTCAAAATCATACCCGTGTAGCCTGAGCGAGTGCCGGCTTTTTGGAGAAGTTCTTCAGATTTTTGTTGAGAGCCAAGTTTAGACATGATTTGTTGCCAAATCTGGGGGAAAAGAAGGATTAAACCAAAAAATATCACGATACCTCCAGAGATATTTTTGATCCATTGCCCATCGATCTGTAGTGCGAGAGAAAGGCCTTGAAGGAGGAGTGAAAACACCACAATGCTCACCATGAGCGATCCGGTGACAATCCAAGGCCGGAGTGGATTTTGATCTTTGAGGCTGCCTCCGATGATGATAGGCAGTAGGGGGAAGACACACGGAGCAAGTATCGTGAGAATACCGAATATGAAGGCGAGACCAAGGGTGATAAAATCCATGAATATAAACTTAAGAACTTATGGACTCAGAAACTTGAGAATTCTTAAGTTCTTAAGTCCGAGCGTAATTAAATATTAGCTTAGATAAAGCGACAGTACTTAAGTTTTTCTAAGCCGCTAGGGCCAAAAGGTCTTCTTTACTGGTTATGCCCACGTGCCTGCCTTTTTCGGTGCCGTTGTGGAATCCAATAAAAGTAGGGATTCCCATAACACCGTATTCTTGTGCGATTTCGGGGGTTTCGTCGATATTGACTTTGACGACTTCGACTTCTGATTGGTCATGGCTTATGGCGTCGATGACTGGCAACATGGTTTGGCACGGGCCGCACCATGGAGCATAAAAATCTACGATAACGGGCTTGTGGCTTTCGAGCACTTTGGATTTAAAATCGTCCTGTGAGGTGATCTGGTGGGCCATAGTTTTTGAAGTTAAGGAGTATCAAACTTAAATATTTGTGAACTTAAGAACTGATTAACGGGATCATTATAGAAATTATTTAGTTTTTGGCGAATGGATCTTGTAGCTTATCAAACAGTTCTTTTTTATGGATTATTTGACAATGTATGATTATGTATTAAAATAATCCAAATGAAAGATAGATTAGAATCCCGAGATGAGGCTTCGTTTGAAGTAGAGGCGCATGTGGATAACCGAGTGGAAGTCAGGCCTCAGAAATTTATTCTAACATCCTTGCGAGAAGGGGGGCCTATGGGTATCCAATTA
>DATDAE010000080.1:0-4945 GCA_036525565.1 Candidatus Altimarinota bacterium | reverse complement strand
AGACACGATTCATCCATTAATATTTGCCCCCTAAGACTAACTGTCTCATCAAGTTCAAATACCCTCGTTTGGTCCTTTCCTTCGTATTTCCATTGCCCCTCCATATACTTCTGTAACGTATTCTTATCTATTTTCTTAGCTTTGTAATTATAGAAAAAATAAAAGTTTTTATCCATAGCTCCCATAGTTCCCTCTATCGAGGCTCTAAAAGTTTTAGGATCTGCACCCTCTAAAACATCAATAACATGTTCCGCTTTCCCATCATAAGGATTCCTATAACTAAGGTAGTAAACATGCTTTTTATCCTTCCAATACGCACGATATTTACTCGTCCAAACAACTTCAAGCGAGTTTGGGTCTACACCGCTCAAGACAGATAAAGCAGTAAACTTCCCATTTTTGTGAGTCAAATAATGGTACATTCGTTTTGAATCTCTCAAATAAAACCCTTCTGGAGAAAAAATATCATCAAGAATCTCAAAATTTTTTGATTCTACATCTTTTAAAAGTGTTATACGTGGGCTATGGCTCCTGGTGTCATAATGGTAGGCATGATTATTGTCTTTCAAATAAAAACTTCCCTTAGGATCTTCTAATAAAACACCAAATTTACGGGGATTCACTCCCTCTACTAAGTTATATCTATCTCCGGACCGATAATAAACCCGACCATTATGCTCAAAATAATTATCTGTATTAGAGATCTTTTTGAATATATGCTCAGTTACTGAATCAGGAAAAGAAAACCACCCTTCACCTCTTTCCGAAAGCTTATTAACAGCATCTTCAATAAGAAGAGCTTTTTGTTCTTTTTTTGTTTCAACCTCGCTGACACCTTCATGATAAAGGGTGTTTTTATCCTTGGCTTTTTTATCATCAATGATCTCAAAAGATTTATAATTAATGCCCTCAATTTTTTCTCCTCGGTAGTAGTAATTTTTTTTATCTCGAGAATAATTAGCCACTCCAGTATCCGCCCTGAAAGAGTTCACATCAGCATCCTTTATTGGCTTATTCCAAAAATAAACCGTATTTTTATACTTCCCATAACCATACCCAACTATTTCAAAGTTATCCGGATGAACCCCCTCGAGAATATTACCAAAAATATAAACCTGATTCTTGTCACGCAAATATCCATATTCCATCCTCTCTAAAGTGGTAATATCCGAATTTTTTAAGAGTTTTCCTTTGTAGAAAAGTGAATTTTTATCTTTTGCATAGTCCCAAGCTCCGAAAACGCTATAATCCATAACTTCAAAAGTATCTAAATCTACCGACGGAACCAACCTTCCTTCAAAGTAAAGATTACTTTTATCCATCAAATAAGATGGAGAAGTTGCACTGCTTTGCCCAACCACAACGACAGAGCCAGGGTCCATACCTTCAACAAGGGTCCCATTGTAGTAGACATTTTCACGATCTTTCGTGTAACCTGTCCTCTGACCACGATCATTTAAAATCTTAGGCTTGGTTTGAGCAAAAACTATATTTGAACAAACAAAGACCAAAACAATACCGATTCCCAAGACAAATTTTCTCATAATTTTAGATCTTACATACCAATCCCTCACAAACCATATTTTTTTCATGACTGAGTTTCCATGATTTATCAGCTTGGAGTTCGTAGATTTCCCCAGGAGCGGGGATGAAGGTTTCGGCGGATCTGAGATTTTCGAGTTTCCCGAGTTCCGTGCGAAAGACTTCTTGCGCCTCAAGTTCTCCATGGACCAGGAAGACATTTTTAGGTTCTCCACATCGACTGGCAAATCTGAGCAGACCTTTTTGATCCGCGTGACCAGAGAACGCATTAAAAATTTTGATTTGAGCCCGAACTGGGACCGCTTCTCCAAAAATATTGACCGGATTCTCACCTTCTACGAGTTTTCGTCCAAGCGTATTTTGAGCCATGAATCCCACAATGAGAACGAGATTTTTCGGGTTGCTCAAATTATTGGCTAGATGATGTTTGATCCGTCCAAATTCACACATCCCACTGGCAGAAATCACGATCGCTGGCCCTGGAAATTCATTGAGCGCTTTAGACTCTTCCACACTTTGGGTAAATTGAACCCCGTCTCCATTGAAAGGATTTTCCCCCGCATCCAAAAGCTTATTGATCTCATCATCAAAACATTCTGGATGAATACTAAAAATCTCGGTAGCACTATTGGCTAAAGGCGAATCCACAAAAATGGGCATCGTCGGAATCTTGTTCGCATGCATCAACTGGTTGAGAATGTAGAGAATTTCTTGTGTCCTTCCCATAGAAAAGGCCGGCACATAGATTTTCCCTTTGCGCTCTGCGGCTTCTTTGATCACTTGAGTCAATTGTTCTTCGACATCAGAAATCTCGTCATGGAGACGATTCCCGTAGGTGGATTCGGTCAAAAGTACATCCAAATGCTCAAGCTGAGATGGATCCTTCAGGATCGGCAAATTTCTCCGTCCCAAATCTCCCGTAAATCCGAGCCTGATATCTTGATGAGTTTCTTCATCATGGATTTCCCACGTTTCCATCGCCGAGCCAAGGATATGACCAGCATCATGAAACGTCACAAAAACCCCTCGCCCCACGCGAGTGCGTTGTTCATAATTGATCGAACGAAAGTTAGCCAAACATTTCTCAGCGTCAGCCACCGTATACAGCGGCACCGCATTTTTGTCTTTGCCTTTCTTTTTGAGCCATTCGGCATCTTTTTCCTGGATATGCGCCGAATCCCGGAGCATAATCCCACAAAGATCTCGCGTTGCGTGCGTACAATAAACCGGCCCCGTAAATCCTTTTTTAACCAAAAGCGGAATCAATCCACAATGGTCAATATGCGCATGAGACAAGACCAAAGCATTGATCTCCGGCGCTGGAAAAGGAAAATACTGATTCGCTTCTTCCGCTTGGTCATGATGCCCCTGAAACATCCCGCAATCGAGTAATATTTTTTGACCGTTGATGTGGAGGAGATGTTTAGAGCCTGTCACATTTTGAGCGGCACCGGCGAATTCAATTTTCATAGGGAGGATTTTAAGGGAAAATAAAGTAGTTCAGTGATTTATTATACCAGATTATAAGGAAAAATTCAATACAGAGTAGGAAGAATCTGCAATCAACATCACATTGTGTCTGATGCACAAAAAAGGTATAATAAACCACAATAAAGTTCTCTCATGCTTATTAGTAAATCATCCCTTTTTCCCAAAAGAAAAGACACCAACATCTTCAAGCTAGAACCGAAAGAGGGGGCCGGGCTTTTTTGGGATCCTTGTGGGGGTTGGGTGGACCCGCAAGACTACCAAGCGGACCGGGAAGAAATTGACAAAGACTTCAAAAAATATGAAGAAAATCCGTCGCTTCCCCAGAGAAACTTTTATTTGTTTTGTATCCCCTTGATGCTGTTTGGTGTACTTTCAGCTTGGCAATATGATTATCTCTCACAGACCATGCTCAATAGTGAGGGCGGCATCCGAGTCTACGGCCTTATTGGATTTTTTTGTTTCGCCGCTCCGGCCATGTACCGCCGACTCGTCCACAGCCTCCAAAGAGATTACATCAAAAAGCTCCTCGCCGATAAACATCAATGGCTTTACAATCCTTACGGAGGCCCTGGACATTGGGAAAGCCTGCGGCATAAATTTCCAGAAATATTTGATAAAGGCACGAAGAAGCAAAAGCTCTACGATGAATTCTGGGGCACTATCACAGACGACCGCAAAACCACACTCTTTTACTCCAGCATCTTTGAGTACACCGTGGTTTCGGGTAGTGGCAAAAACCGACGTGAACATACCTATTATCAGACTATTTTCGCCTTTAAGCTCAAAAAATCTTTGAAAGCTGATTTTTTACTACACCCTGAAAATGGACTCCGATGGTTTCGCTGGTTTTCCCGCAAAGAAATAGACACGGAATCAGATGAATTTAACCGAGCTTTTGCTTTCACTTATAATGGAGCAAAAGATGAAAAAGCTCTCGAGATAGTCAAAACTCTTTCTCCTGCGGTACAAACCAAACTCCTGGATCTGAAAAAAACCGAGAAATATTTCTCATTTCTCTTTAAAGAAGAGGCTGTGATTTTTGCGACCAATGGTCACTTATTACCCAAAATGCATACCAACTTCTTCAAAAAAGTAGCCATTGACCCGAAAGATGAAGAAGCTCTGCAAAAGCGAATGCATGGCATTCTTGAAATTGTGGGAGATATCGTGCCTTATCTGTCCTAGTCTAAATACGGGAACACAACACGGCTTGGATTTTTATAATGATATACTGTATATTGCTCATGGTTTAATCTCACCTCTTATGGAAATTGCTATCGTCCTCATTATCGTGCTTGTCGTTATCGCCGCCACTTATGGAGGCCTTTACAATGGACTCGTCCATGCCGGTCAGAAAGTAAAAGAAGCTTGGTCTGGCATCGATGTCCAACTCAAACGTCGATATGATCTCATCCCCAACCTGATCAATACGGTCAAAGGTTTCGCCGCACAAGAACAAAATGTACTGATGTCAGTCACTCAAGCCAGAGCCGCCGCTATCGCCGTGCCTGACGGAGCCGTCACTCAGCAAGCCCAAGCTGAAAATGCTTTGAGTGGAACCCTCAAATCCATATTTGCCCTGAGTGAAAACTATCCTGACCTCAAGAGTAATCAGAATTTTTTGGAACTTCAAAATGCCCTCAGTGAGACAGAGGATCAAATCGCGGCTTCTCGTCGTATCTATAATGGGAACGTCACCGTGCTCAACACCAAGGTTCAAAGCTTCCCCAGCAATATAGTAGCAGGAATGCATAAATTTAAAGAAGCCGATTTCTTTGAACTGGCAGAAACTGAAAAAGAAGGGGTCCAAGCCACCCCTCAAGTAAACTTTTAAAAAGTACTAATCTTTCCGGGCAAGCCTCCCTCGAATCCAGAGGTCAAAGCTTTCAGGAATTTGAGCAAAAGATTCCAT
>DATDAE010000079.1:0-5724 GCA_036525565.1 Candidatus Altimarinota bacterium | reverse complement strand
GGAAAGGCGTCCCTTTGATGGAGCCTGCTGGAATCGCGCACAAAGCGGATTGGCATGGGAAAGCACCGACGCCGGAGCAGATTGAGGAGCAGCTAGCTCAGCTATCAGTGAGCCCTGAACAGAGATCCGCACTGGAAGCGTTTAGAAAAGATCGGTCTTTCAATCCTGAAAAAAACAAATGGACCAAAAACTTGGAACCTATGCCATCGGTGCAACCCGGAACCCCCATAGAATACGATCAAGCCACGGTGACTGATTGTCGTTCAGCGTATGGAAAAGCCTTACTCGATCTAGCCCATCACAATAAAAACATCATCGCCTCCACTGCCGATTTAGGAGGCTCTGTGATGACCAAATGGGTCGCCGCTGAGCTCCCCGAGCAGCATATCGAATTTGGAATTTGTGAACAAAACATGGTTTCGGCCTGTGGTTCCATTTCCCTCGATAGCTTTGTCCCCTTCTGCTCTACCTTTGGAGCCTTTATGTCGAGTCGAGCGAAAGATCAAGCGCGAGTGAACGATATCAATGGTACCAATGTGAAAATGGTCTCTACCCATTGTGGACTCTCCGTAGGAGAAGACGGCCCCACTCATCAATCTATCGATGATATGGGGAGCTTCCTGGGGATGTTCAACACCCACGTGTGTGAACCCGCTGACCCCAATCACTGTGATCGGATCATACGATACGCCGCTACCCACTACGGAAACTTTTACGTACGCATGGGGCGACACAAACTCCCAACGCTCACCAAAGAAGATGGATCGATCTTTTATGATAAAAATTATAAATACGAATACGGAAAATGTGATCTCTACCGAAGTGGAAATGACGTAACCATCGTCGCCAGTGGCCCGATGGTCGATGAAGCTCAAAAAGCTCGAGAAGCTAGTGGCGTTGACGCTGAAATCGTGATCGCCTCAAGCCCCAAGCAGTTTGATGACGTACTCAAGAAATCACTCCAAAAAACAGGGAAAGTCCTCGTCGTCGAAGACCACAACGGTCTTTCTGGATTTGCTTCTCAAGTAGCTTTCTATGCTCTGCGTGAAGGCATAAGCTTGCAAAAAATTATTGATATCTCTCCCAAAGAGTATCAACTCTCTGGAAAACCCGCCGAACTCTATGATTCGGCTCGTATTGGAAAAAAAGCCATCACAGAAGCCTTGCAGAAGCTTTAAATATAGGTTTATCCAGAAGTTTTCCACACTTCTCTCTTGTTTAGTGCAAAAAATGTAGAAAAAACTTGTGGAGTATTTCAGTCTGAATTAGACTCTGAGTAACCTAAAAATTAATACCAACTAACCCCTCTTCTGAATGTCCCTTTGGATTCCCCGGTTTCGCTTGTCTGTTTTTTTATTCCTCTTGTCTTTCTTCTCGATAAGCACGGCATTTGCAGGAGTCCCAACTATTAATAGTACGACTCCAACCAATGGGGCTACGGCTCAAGTGGTGGGAACCAATATCGTCCTGACGTTTAATGAATCCGTCTATAAAGGATCTGGGAGTATTTACATCTCTGATTACACAGCCTACACACACAATAAAACTATTTCTGTCGATTCCGGAGAAGTGAGTGTTTCTGGAAATGTGGTGACCATTAATCCTACCACGGATTTGGTAGATAATGTGAATTATTACGTAACGTTTGATTCTGGAATTTTTGTGAGTGATTCAACGGAAGAAGCATACAATGGCGCCGATAGTTTTAGTTTTACCGTCGGTACGGTAGATGCTTCCGCACCAACACTCAGTAGTCATGTGCCAACCAATAGTGCTACCGATGTCTATCTGGATAGCGATATAACGCTTACGTTTAATGAAACGGTTGTAAAAGGATCTTCTGGGAATATCTACATCAATGATTACACCAATTATACAGACAACCGAACTATTGCGGTCACTTCTGGGGAAGTAAGTATCTCCGGAAATGTAGTAACGATTAATCCTACCGCAGACTTATCAAGCAATATTAATTATTACGTAACGTTTGATTCTGGTATTTTAAAAGATACCGCCGTAGCCCCTAATAGTTATGATGGTGCTGATTCTTTCAGCTTTACCACAGGAACTACGACGAGTGGCGGTGGGGGAAATCCCGACGGAAGTGCTTGTACCGTAGATGGCGACTGTGAATCGGGTGTCTGTGGGTTTGGGAATATTTGTAGTGGTGTCTGTGGTTGTGGTGGGGGCGCCAACATAACCCTCCCCGCGGGCTATGAATTACGAAAACAAAGCGACTTTTCGGTGACGACGCTTTCAGCCCTCACTGCGCCAACAAAGCTCTATATCGTAAAAACTTCTGACAGTACCATTATCGCCTCATTCGTTGCGCAAGATACTGGAGGCATTAATTGTAGTTTTAATGATGCAGGGCTTGGAGTAGGGGCTAACGGGAACGCCTCATTCCTCCATGCTCCTACTATTTTCGGCTCTGGAAAAATTTTCTCGCTTTTCGTCAAAAATGAATCCGGAGATAATACTATCAATATTTGTAATGGTGCTACCTCAGCGGCTTGTAGTACGGGCATCAGTACCACAATCGCTTCTACAGGATTAACGAATGGTGGTCTTGATTATAGGATCGAAAACGTGCAAGGCACTTCTTACAAAATCGTATCGGGACTTACTTCTACCTCGATCGAGGAAGCTGATCCCTCTGGCGTCCCTGAATTTGAAATCTGGGCCCTGCTCTTGATGCTTGGAGGTTGTGGCTATATCATCCACCGAAAAATCACCAAAGCTTAAACGCTATGTCTTCTCTTTGGTACAAAACGGTTTCAAATTGTAAAAAGGTTTTCCCAGCCTTCGTAATACGCGTAGTAATCCTCTATCTCTTGATCTATGGTTGCTACGTGTTTACGTTATCGTTGTGGCTCCAAAAGTTCCTCGTCCGCAATCTGGTAGCCCCAGGGGGGTATGCGGTCACGGGGATACAGTGGCTTGGTTTTTTACTCTTACTCTTCCTCATCATCGAACGCAAATCCATCAAGAAAGTCGATCTGCGTCCGCCCACCACAAAAGAACTTCTTTGGGGCCTTGGAAGCTTCCTCTTCGTTTTGGGTATAAGTATTGCGATTACCCATCCACCACAATCCTATCATCCGATTATCGCGGCTTTTATGAACCAGAATCCTACCTTTGGAGGAGCTTTGGTGGGTTCGTTACTGGGGACGGCTTTAACGCTGACATTTCTCTCGGCTACGCTTTTGATACTGCCGGCACAGTTTTATAAATTCCGATGGAATTTTTTGTATATAGTACTTCAGGGGGTGCTTTATATCAGTATTTTGGAAAGTCTTTATTATTCCACTTTCGCACCGACGCTCATCCAATTGATCGAATTCTTTTCTTCTTTTTTCCATGAGCGAGTTTTCGCAGATGCGAAAGCCAATGTTCTGGCTATGGGGGATTTCATCGTCCGGGTGGGCCCGGCTTGCGCGGGGATGGGCTTTTTATTACTTTTTATGTTTTTCTTTGCGTACCTCCTTTCTCGTCTCTCAAAAAAATATCACATCAACCGGATCAAGGCTGCGATTGTTTTTGTAGCAGGAATCGTGATCGTATTTGTGCTTAATGCCTTTCGTATTGCAAGTATAATGTTTGTAGGAACCAAGAACCCAGAATTTGCTCTAAATTTATTTCACGGGGCTTCTGGCGCCATTCTTTTCTTTCTCTTTTTCCTCGTGCTTTTACCCGTGCTTCAATACTGGGTATGTGATAAAAAGCCACACCAATAATGTTGGTTGTAGCCTTTGGGATTATCGAGTATGATGAGCCTAAATGAAATCATTTATCGCACTCTCTGTTGCCATATACGGTTTTCTCCTCTGTCCTTTCGTGGCGGAGGCTGATTTTGTGGATCTTCCGACGTCACATCCATCGTATGAAGCGATCCTCTATCTGCGTGACCAAGGCGCTCTGAGTGGTTACCAAGACGGCACGTTCAAATCTGAAAACAAAGTCACTCGTGCAGAACTTGCTAAAATCTTGTCGAGCTTGAGAGCGGATCCTCCGGTCAATTGCAAAAAAGATTTTACAGATGTGAATACAAATGACTGGTTTTATCCTTATATTTGTCGTCTATCGGAGGAAGGCATTGTTGCTGGCTATGGAGATGGTACATTTCGACCTGGTAATAACGTCAATTTCATCGAAGCGGCGAAAATGATCATATTTTCACTTGATATCCAAATCCCCCAAGGCGGTGAAACTTGGTTTGAGCCTTTTGTCACCAAGCTCGGAGACCAGAAAGCTATCCCAATATCTATCCAATCTTTTGATCAAATGCTCACCCGGGGCGAAGTGGCGGAGATCATCTATCGGCTCAAACTCAATCTCACCAGCAAAGCCTCTCGCAGCAGCAATCTCCAACTCTTTCAATGGCCGAGAAACAGCCCTATAACTGCCATAGATGCTCAATACATGCCTTTTACCGAAGAAAATTATGAACAGGCCTTGGGCAATAATATTTTAGTCCTTTTCTTTGACGCTCCGTGGTGTGACGATTGTCGAAAAACCGACCAACTTTTGATAAGACATCTCCGTGAACTTCCCCCAAACACGCTCATCCTCAAAGTAGATTTCCAAGACAGTAACAGTATTGGACTCAAGAACATACTCAAAGTTAAAGAACCTAATACTTTTCTCACCATTGATATGGGTGGAAATTTACAAAAACGAATATTTCCCAAAACCATTCAAGAAATCAATGCCGCCCTTGATTTCTAAAGCTTTTTATTCTTTCAATTTTTTATGACCAACAAAATCATCATTCTCGGAGCCGATCGTCAATGGGAGGAAGACACCCTACTAACGCAAGCCAAAGACAAAAACTATACGGCTGAATTTTGGTTTTTAGCCGACATTGCTTTTGTTTTGAGTGATGACATACGATGGTATTTCAAAGGACAACCGATAGAAGACGTACTTAGTGGCGAAGAAATTTTTATCATGAGACGATCTCGAGGGGGCGCCGAAAAAATGATCCATTTTGTAAATTTGCTCAACCGTCTCAATATCAAACATACTGACCACGAAAGATCCATTGCTTCTAATCTCAATAAATTCCATTCTTTGCCTACCATAAAATCCACGCTGTGTCCCCATCCTAATCCCACTTACATCATTCACTCTCTCTGTGAACTTGAGTCGCTTAAACTTCATTTTCCGCTCGTCTCTAAGCCCGTCATGGGGCGTCACGGAGAAGGTATTCTTTTCCATGAAACGCCTGAAACGCTCCATCATATTTTTGATTTCTCTTCCGAGCCACACATCATCCAACCAGCCTTGGAGATTGAATCTGAATTTCGTATCTTTGTCGTAGGTCACGAGAGTTTGGGCGCCATAAAAAAAATCCCTGCAGAAGGGAAAAAAGTGGCAAATTATGCCTCTGGAGCCCAATTTTTACCGCTGGATATTCCCCAAGAATTTCATCAAGAAGCTATCCGCATTTGCCAAGAACAAAAGATTGATATTGGTGGCGTTGATATTGCTCGCACGAAAGATGGTCATTACAACATCCTGGAGGTCAATCGTTGTCCAGAATTCAAAGCTTTTTCACAAGCACGCAATATCAATGTGGCCGGGAAGATTATTGATTTCATCCATACTTTATCCTCATGACCCTTCCGCTCATCATCACAATTCCTCACGGTAAATCACGCCTTCCGGCGGCTTATCAATCGAGGATAGCCTTAGATACCTATCAAATCTGGCAAATGAGTG
>DATDAE010000078.1:0-2637 GCA_036525565.1 Candidatus Altimarinota bacterium | reverse complement strand
GTGCTTGAATTTGGTCATCATCCAAATCTTGAATAGTGATCAAAAAGGTTCCATCATCCGAAGATTGTATTTGCGTACCTTGGGTCAAAGAAGGTTGATCTTTGAAGAAGCTGGCTAATTGTTGGTTGCTTACTAATGTTTGATCCTTGAATTGGATGTCCCATCGAGCTCCACCGGTAAAATCAAGGCCGAGATTAAGACCAAGGGTTCCCATCAAAGCAAAGCTTGCCAAGACTAGAGCGGCGGAAATAGTGAACCAGAGTTTTCGTTGTTTGGTGATATTCATAGTGAAAGTCATTATTTTTTCTTACTTTTTTTAGGTTTAGAAGCTCCTTTAGTCATCGCATAAAGGGCTGGATTTCTAAGGGCTTTAAATTGGAGAAAGAATCGGAGAAGGTTTCGTGAGATGATGATGGCGCTAAACATAGAAAGCAAGGTCCCCACAATCAGCATGATCGAAAATCCTCGAACGATAGAGCTCCCCATGATAAAGAGTATGATGCATGTAAGGAGTGTAGTGAGATTAGAGTCTCGGATGGCATGCCAAGCTCTGGCAAAACCAAGATCGACGGCTTTCCCGATGCTTTGTCCTCGAGACAGCTCTTCTTTCATTCGCTCAAAGATCAAAATGTTTCCATCTACCGCAAGTCCAATAGAAAGGGCCATCCCAGCAACCCCAGAAAGCGAAAGCACGATAGGACCTCCAAAGCTTTCAGGCCAAACCTTGAGGATGGTGAGGAACATCCCACAATAGAGTAATAAGGCTATAGCGGCGATCACTCCAGCAAATCGATACATGGCAATCATAAAGATGATCGTGGCCAGGAGGCCAAATCCTGCCGCTTTTACGCTTTGGGAAAGTTGCGCGGCACCGAGTTCAGCTTTGATGGTCGTTTGTCCGCTCAATTTTACAGGAGCGGCAATAGCTCCAAGATTGAGATCACTGGCAAGTCGTTTCACTTGTTCAAAATTAAATTGACCAGAGATGATAGCATCTCGTCCGACAATCTTTTCACGCACAGTGGCTCGTGAAACCCAGACACCCCCTACTCGAGAACCGAGAAGACAAGCCTCTCCATCACATTTACGAGCAGCGATTCGTTCGGTGATTTCTGCGAAAAGATCGCCCCCTTCTGGGGTAAACCGCAAACTGACAATCGGCGTTCCTACTTGTTGATCATAGGCGGGAGCGGCGGCTTCGAGATGGGATCCATCGAGGGCGGTCTTGACCCATCGGAGATTTGTACGATTCCAACCGAGTAATTCATAGCCGACCTTTTCTTCTTCGACGTCTTCGGTTTTTTCCACGTCGGATTTGACGACTTCGATCACATGATATCCAAAATCAGTTTCTATGACTTCTGGAATCAAATAATTTTCTTTTGGTTCAAAATTAAAGTTGCCCTCTTCGTCGGCTTCGCCAAAGATCGCTTGATCAAAGGCTTCTACCATTCGTCCTGGTTCGAACGTTCCAAGATTACCACCTTCGGTAGCGGTTGGGCCCATAGATTTCTCACGAGCAAGGGCGTCAAAATCACCACCATCTTTGATCGCTTGTAAAATAGCTTCCGCTTCCGCCTTCGCTTCTTCTTTTGTTTCGAAAGCTTTTTCTTCATTCGCTCTCGTATTTTCTTTGGCAGAGATCAGGATATGACGAGCTTGGGCTTGTGGGGGAGTGGTCTTGCTTCTGGTTTCTGTCACTTTTTCGGTCACTCGGACGATAGCCAAAAGTGGTTCAAATCCACCCGTGATAGCGCCCTTGCCATCTTCATCAATTTCAATCTTGGCTTCACTTGTGAGGTCGATCAAGTCTGGTAAAAGACTTCCAGCAGGAGCCGCAAAAACTTTATCGGCAAGAGCTTGATCAGAAAAAGCGTCTTTGAATTTTGGGTCATAAGAAAGATATTGAGCCTCAGGGTCAATCTTGGCTATCTCTTGAGCTTTTGACGTAAAGTTCTCAGGATTCATACCATCGGCGATACCTTCGATCCGGACTCGTTCAGATTTTTCTTTTTCAGGATCTTCTTCATAGAATTCCAACCGATTGTCTTTTTCAGCATCTTGCTTAGCTTGCGCAACATTGGAGGATGGTGGCATTTGGATGAGAACGTGTTCGTCTTGATCGACTTTGGATCTTTTTACGATGATCTCACCTACTCCCGCCGGATTAACTCGGGCTTCCAAGGCGTCTCGTACTGATTCCGCGATCCAATCAATGTTGACATCATTCTGAGGATCATCATCCGTATTAAGGATATGAGCTTCACTGAGATCAATTTTATAATCCAGTTCTGTCCCTCCCACCAGATCAAGTCCAAGAGATATCTTATAGGACTGCATTTTTTGAGTGACGGCACTTTCGGCGCCAAATACTTTTTCAAAAGTACTCATCGGGAGTGAAAACCAGATCACGATCAGGCCTAGGAGCACTACAAAGAGAAAACGATTGCGGACTTCTTGGTTCATTAATAACGTATTACGTATTTTGGTACAAGGGTTGGTGCAAGTTAAAAACTCACAGCGGGTAGTAGAGTACTACTTTTTGATAGGGCGTCAAAAAATGTTTTGTTGCGGAATCAAGTTTACATGAGAAGAAAAGGAAGAGTGGATGGTGGCATAAGCAATTTTTTGTATAGG
>DATDAE010000077.1:0-17684 GCA_036525565.1 Candidatus Altimarinota bacterium | reverse complement strand
AACCTGTGAGGGCAATGTCGGCCAACTATCTTCTCAATTTGAAAATCTTAGCACACTGGTTCCAACGGCTTGTGATGGAGCTCCAGCTCCTGTGGCAACGACACCAACCAGGTTACCAAGCTCTGGTCCTGCTAAATGGCTTATCATGGCTTTCTTGGGAGTCCTAGCCCTCTTTTGTTTAGGACAAATGGCCTCAAGAAGAGCGTAGCCTCTTATGAAATAGATATTATGAAAGAAGACTGAGCCCGAGGGCTTGGTCTTCTTTTTTTATCATACCATAAAAAGGCCGGAGGCCCTGAGGAGCTCCGGCCTTTTTAATTTAAATCAATAACATTCTTACGCATGGTGCGCTTTGAACTTTTGGATTTGAGGTTTAAGTTTGTCTACCAAATCATCAGCACAAGCTTTGAGCGTACTGCCTTTAGTTTCTGCGTGGAACCTTCCATGTCCAGGATAAAAAATAGTAGCCTTTCCTTGTATGAGGTCACCTTTTTTGTGATGTAAATTCCGATTAAGACTTACGCGTACCTCAACGGTGTCATTGAGGGCCCTATTCTGTTCATAGTTTTCCATAAACTTTTTAAGCGTTCTAAACCGATCCTCAAAATAGGACCGATGATCGTCCTTAAAAGTAGTACCGGCGCCGGATTGGAAGTGGAAGAGCATGGGAAGAATGATATAAAGAAATACAGTAATGGTTAACTTAACAATATATCCAGATCGAAATTTTGCACAAGTTTATTTGTACATTTCTTTAGTTGTACCAAGGGCGATCAAGCGAGAACGATTACGCCAATTTTTTCATCCTTATAAACAGCTGCCAAATTTTCAAGATGACGGATGGTGGTGCTCCCCAATTTAACATAGACCAAGGTCGTATCTCCAGAGGATGAATGTTTTATGTCCGCTAAAAATAATTTTTTATCTGGATCTTTATCATCAAAAGTCGAAACCAATTCTTTTACGCTTATTTTATCCATAAAATGCTTCCACAGGCCGGTTTCATTTTTCTTCCCTGAAAAATACAAAATAGGGGCCTGAGGGAAAGTCTGACGAACTTGGTGTAAGAAACTAATCGTTCCACGAGAAAGTTCCCCCATCAAAATCACCAAATACCCCAATATCAAGGCAAAAATAAAACAAGCACTTACTCTCCAGGAAACAGGAATAACTGAATAATCAATGGATTCCTCTATGGGCGTTATGGCAAAAGGGTATTGATTGTCTTCATTAAAGGTTTCAAGTCGAGCCAGGATACTCTCTTTGACGCCTTCTATGAGTTTGGCTTGTTCTTTTTGTTCTTTTTTAGGAAGTTTCAGCGTCCAGAATACATTGGCTCTATTTTGTTTCTTGGCGGCTATTTTCTTTTTAAATTTAGAGACATTCGCTTTTGATTTGATCAAAATCATTTTTCGGAAAGAAGGATCTTTGGCCCATCCGGAGATCATCTCCGCGACTTTCATACTACTTTCGAGCGGATCAAGCGTGAGGGAAGACCCCGAACCCGACACTGTAGAAGCTGGTTTAACCGAAAAATAAAGCGTAGTCTTTTGGGTATCAGGAACCATATAATCTATCAAGCTGTAGCTCAAAAGGGTGACTAATACGACGGAAAAAACATAAGGCCATTGCTTACGAAGGAGTGGAGAGATGAGATCTGAAAAGTTCATAGTTAGCATTTTAAATTTAGGAGACCGGAATAGATGGTCTGATTTCGTCCACCTTTTTGGTGGTTCTACGAGAAGAAGCTAGGTTTTCGAGATAGGCTTGATCAATATCGCCGGTAATATAATGCCCATCAAAGCACGAGGCTTCAAATTGATCTATTTGTTCATTCCCTTCGTGCGCGGCTTTTATCATATCTTCTACCGTTTGATAAAAAATCTTATCAGCCCCAAGGAGTTCGCCTATTTCGTCCTCTGAAAGGCCGTTAGCGACAAATTCTTGTTTGGTTGGCATATCAACGCCATAAACATTGGGGAATCGCACAGGCGGCGCTGCACTGGCAACATAGACTTTTTTAGCCCCAGCCTCACGACACATTTGTATAATTTGCTTCATAGTGGTCCCGCGAACAATCGAATCATCGACGAGCAAGACATTTCTATTTCTGAATTCTAGCGGGATGGTGTTGAATTTACGACGGACCGATCTGGCTCTTTCGTTTTGCTCAGACATGATAAACGTTCTACCGGTGTATCTACTTTTGACGAGCCCTTCTCGGTATTTTATCCCGGTAACCTTAGAAACCTCCAGGGCTGCTGGACGCGAAGAGTCGGGGACTGGCATAATCGAATCAATCTCCAGGCCTGATTTAAGAATCTGTTCTCCCAAAAATTTACCAAACCGCATTTGGGTTTTGTAGACGGAAATCCCATCAAGCATCGAATCCGGACGGGCTAGATAAATGTATTCAAAAATACAAGGACAGAGTTTTCCCACCGAACATTGTCTCGATTGCATCTTACCATCTGGTGTTATGAGAACCGCTTCACCGGGTTTGACGTCTCTCACTTTTTGAAATTCAATCGGATGGAAGGCTACGTCCTCGGAGGCTATGGCCCATTCGGTCCCAGAAGCGGATTCTCGAACGCCAATAGAAAGTGGTCGAATGCCAAAAGGGTCTCGAAAAGCCAAAAGACCAACGTTATCAATCAGACAAATAACCGAATAAGAACCTTTGACGACTTTCATCGTTTCAATCACGCCCTGAAAGATCGCTTCGACGTCTTTTGTTTGAGGGTGTTTTTTAAATACTTGATACAAACTATCGGATAAAATATTGAGTAAAACTTCAGAATCAGAGGTTGTACGTAGGTGTCTTCTATAATTCGTTAAAATATTCGTTTTCAAAGCTTCGGTATTGGTAATATTTCCATTGTGCACCAAATAAATCCCAAAAGGGGCATTTATAAAAAACGGCTGTGCCTCTTTTGCGCAGAGGGAACCAGCCGTGGGATACCTGACATGTCCGATACCTGTGGTGCCTTTGAGATGATGAATATTCGTCTCGTTAAAAACATCTTTCACCAAGCCTTTGTCTTTCAGCTCATGAAAACGCTTAGCGGCATCGAGGGTCACCATCCCAGCGGCATCTTGTCCACGATGCTGGAGCATTAAGAGGGCTTCATAGATGTCGCAGGCGACTTCGCGTTTTACGTTGGAAATACCAAATATACCGCACATGGCAAAATCATAAGCATTTTTTGATAATTGACAAAAGAAAATAACATTCTAAGGTGAGTTTTTTTGTCGATCAGTCAGCACTTCTTCCACGTCAGGACGATCTTCTTTTTCCAGGAGCGCGTTATACCTTTCACTGGCCAAATTTACGATTGATAAAAGTTTAGGATCGGATTTACCGTAGAGATAAGCGTTTTTATAATAAACTCGGCTTTCGGTGAATTTTTGTTGTTCTTCATAAAGGAGCCCCAGATTGAGATGAGTCCGGGCATAATAAGGATCTTGTTCTAATAGATCATTTAAGGTTTGTTCAGCCTCAAAATATTGCTTATTCGCAATCAAGGCCCACGCATAAAGATTGGTAAGGAAGATATTGTCTGGGTCTTTTTTGATAAGTTCTTCGGTAAAATGAAGCGCTACTTCTGGTTTCCCCAAAATATTGACCGCCATATCTACGGCTGAAATAAACCGATGTGGGTCTTCTTCGCTACTCAACAGGGTTTCATACATTTCCAAGGCTTTCTCATACTTTTTTTGATTGGAAAAAATTTCGACGAGTTTCCATCTCACACTTTCGGAAAACTCAAAATCATATTCTAAAACTTGCTCAAAATAGAGCACCGCTTCCTCATAATTCTCTAGTTCATAAAGGGTAAGCCCCAGAAAGTATTGGGTTTCCGGTCTCGTCGTATCCAGGCTGTAGGCATGTCGAAAATCAGCTTCGGCTACTTGGTATTGTTGCATCAAAAAGTAACTGTAGCCTCGCAAGACCCAAGCATCAATATAGCCAATTTCATCTTTGATGGCTAAGTCTGCAAAATGTTTGGCTAAAAAGGCTTCATTGTGTTCGGCTAAAACTTTGGCAAAAAGCGCAAAGAGGTGGGCATTCTTGCCTTCACTCACTTCATCAAAAGATTTATAAACCGTTCCCCAATCTTCGATCCTGGCTTTCTCTTCTCGATCGACAAGGCTTGCGCCCTGGAGCTGAGCTAGTATCTCCTTGGCTTTTTCATGATTATTTTGGAGTGAGTAGAGTACCATCTGATACCACCGCAAATTGGGAGTTGGATTATCAAAGCTTTCAAGCATCTCAAGGACCAATACAAACTTGCCCTCCAAGATCCATTTACGAGTACGAAGCAAGGCTACCTCGGCATCCCCAGGGAATCTTGCTTCCAAGGATTCTATAAGTTTGGTCAATTTGGCTAAATCGTTGGTTTGTAAGTAAATATCCCCGAGTACGAGATAAGCGGCAATATTGTCAGCTTTTTTCCGAATGAGATCGGATAACAAAATCGTAGCATTAGAATAATAACCATGATCTATCAAATTTTTAGATTCCTCTATAGAAGCTTGATAGGAAATACCCGTTTTCACCACCGGAGGTGCGGGAGGCGTTTCTTCTTTTTCTGTTGGGATGTTCAAAGTTCTATCTCTAAATATTTGGGCATCATTTTTGGCTGGCTGTACTTTTATAGGGCCATTGTGCTCTCGCTCTTTATCCAAAATAACTCCCAGCAAAGCGAGAATTATCAAACATAAAAAGATAACTAATCCAACAAACCAGCGTTTATTCATGCGCAGGCGATTCTATGAAAAAACAAAGGAATAGCAACTCTTAATCTCATCGTCTGACTGGCTTATGAAGACTTTCTGGTGCCAATTATGCCGATGGTTGGGCAGAGTATCGGGAAAGGTTTGAGTATAGCTTGATTGAGCTTCTTGAGGAAATTCCCAATAGGCACATTTTCAAATCCTAGACCAAAAACCTGATATTGAAATTTTTCACTTTTATTGAGGTCTCTCCGAAGCGAGCCCACGGTGTACTCCAAACTATGGGTTGGGTCATTATAAAATCCTGGATAAGCCGGATTTGGCATGGTGAGAATGATTTTTTCAGAAGTAACTCTTTCGACGTCCTTCATGATGGGTTCGAGTTCGGGCATGTGCTCGATCACTTCGCTCGCAAACAAAACACTCACCGAATCATCTTTAAATTTCAAAGGAGGCGCTTGCATAAGTTTTACCTCATCATAATCATCTATCTTTTTACAATAAGCCACAAAGTCCTCGCTAACATCTACACGCCGATGAGGCGTTTGGTGCCTGATTTCAAGGCGGCAGCATAGAGCCCATTACAACATCCCAAATCAATCACAGTATCAACATCTACAATTTCTTTTTGAATAAGGCGCACTTTGCGCCCCTCCGCTTGGCGAAGAAAATAAGTCTCTACCGTATGCTTATCAGGCTTGAGCACTAAAGCATGGGAATGGGCCGCCATGAAGAAATCTATTAATAGGTTCTAGATGGTTAATTCTACCATAAAATCTCATTCAAGTAAACGTAATACCGGCTTTTCCTTTGGACTTCGGGCTCTTTCAAAAACACTTGCGAAATTAGGCTACATTTTTATAGTAGGCCAAGGCTTCAAAGCCTGTCTTTTAAATACGGCGAGCGTAGCTCAGTGGTAGAGCAGCGGTTTGTGGTACCGCTGGTCGTGGGTTCAATCCCCATCGCTCGCCCCATTTTATCTTTCTGCCAAAACTTACAAATGAATACCAAGCTATTATCCTTTCATACAAAACAGTTCTTTGAAGTGATTAATATAACCAAAGACGTTCAAACCTTTTTGAGTGAAATTGGCGCCAAGGAAGGTATCGTCAATATTTTTGCGCAACACACGACTATCGCCCTCAAGATCAATGAAGATGAAGCAGGATTTCACAACGATCTCAAACGGATCATGTCTGAAAACATAGCACCTCCGGGAGATTTTTATCATCATAATGATCTAGAAAATAGAGATCCAGCTACGATTTGCCCTATTTCCAAAGAAGAATGCCTCAATGGCCACTCTCATATTTTCCAAATGCTTCTGGGGTCGGCTTCTGAAAGTGTCCCCGTACTAGAGGGGAAAATGCAATTGGGGACTTGGCAACAAATCTTTATGATTGAGCTTGATAGTGGCCGAGATCGGAAAGTGTTATTGAGTTTCGTCGGAGAAACGCGTTAAGTCGTCACTTACTACATGGTACAAAAAATACTGCTTGCGAATCCGAGAGGATTTTGTGCTGGCGTAGAAAGAGCGATCAAAATTGTCGAATTAGCCTTGGATAAGTTCAAAGGGCCTATTTATGTAAACCATGAGATTGTTCATAATCGTACCGTTGTAGAAGCTTTTCGTTCTCAAGGGGTTATTTTTTCCGATGATTTGGACCAGATTCCTCCTGGTTCTATTTATATTTTCTCAGCGCATGGTGTGGCGCCTTCTTTTCGTAAAAAAGCTGAAAGCCTCGATCTCAAACTCATAGATGCCACCTGTCCACTCGTGACCAAGGTTCATTGGGAAGCTCAAAAGTTTTCGGGGGAAGGTTTTAAGATTTTTTATATTGGACAGAAATCCCACCAAGAAGCCATCGGGGTGACCGATGTGGCCAACATGATTTTGATCGAAACCATAAAAGACGTTGAAAAGGTTGAGCCCGAAAATTATAGGGATCAACCCACGGTGGTCCTCACTCAAACGACGCTTTCGGTGGATGATACCGAGTATTTGATCAAAGCTTTACGAGCTAAAATACCGCATCTTACCGAGCCAGGAGATTTGTGTTATGCTACGACCAATCGTCAGGATGCGGTCAAAGTCATTGCCGAGGCTTCTGATTTTGTGATGGTGATGGGTTCAGAAAATTCTTCGAATTCTAAAAAATTAGCCCTCACGGCTACTAAGTATGGAGCTGAATCTGAACTGTTTGATACGGTGGACCAGATTCCTGAAAACCTTTTTGATCATGAGATCATAGGCCTTACTTCTGGGGCTTCTGTGCCAGATAAACTCGTACAAGAGGTATTGGTGAAGGCTCAAGCCCATTCTCCCAAGGTTCGTATCGAAATCATCACCACCAAAGATGAATCAGGTCTGCGATTTCCGCTCCCTAAAGAAGTCCTTTAGATAATTACAGTCCGGGCTCAAATAACTGTCTTAATCTTCGAGCCCGGACTGAGAATCCACTAAAATATGTCACAAATAGTACAAATCGGTTCTGTGAAAATTGGAGGGCCTCATCCCATTGCGATTCAATCCATGACCAATACCGATACGTCTGATGTGGCTCAAACCGCCACACAAATTTTAGAATTACATCTCGCTGGTGCCGATATCGTCCGCATGACGGTCAATGATATGGCGGCGGCAAAAGCCGTCCCCCATATTTTGGAGATCGTACGCAAAACAAGTACGGTGCCACTGGTGGGGGATTTCCATTTTAATGGTAATAAACTTCTCAAAGCCCATCCGGAGTGTGCAAAGGCACTGGATAAATATCGAATCAATCCTGGGAATGCGGATGATACCAATTTTCGAGAGATGGTCGAAATAGCCGCACACTATCAGAAACCCGTTCGAATCGGGGTCAATGGTGGGAGTCTCGATCCGAAAATATTGGATGAGCTTATGGAAATTAACGCCAGTAATCCGAGTCCTTTGGGAAGTGATGATGTCTTTAGACAAGCCATGGTAAAATCAGCTCTCCAATCGGCTCGTCTAGCAGAGCAATACGGACTTTCAAAAAACCAGATTGTGATTTCTGGGAAAATGTCAGAGGTTAACGAAGTGATCAAAGTTTACGAAGATCTTTCCAAAAAATGTGACTACGCCCTTCATTTGGGACTCACCGAAGCCGGTTCTGGGCTCCAAGGCCTTGTCTCCAGTAGTGTGGCACTCGGGGTACTCCTTCACAAAGGGCTAGGCGACACTATACGAGTTTCACTGACCCCAGATCCTCAAACTCCCCGAACAAGAGAGGTGGAGGTGTGCCAACAAATTCTGCAATCACTCAATCTGCGCCGATTCCGTCCCAAAGTGACTTCTTGCCCTGGCTGCGGGAGAACGACGAGCACGTTCTTTCAAGATTTAGCGCTCCGCGTTCATCAAAAAATCGAGATTAATCTCAATAAATGGAAAGATCTTTATCCTGGAGTTGAAAACCTCAATATTGCCGTCATGGGATGTGTGGTCAATGGTCCTGGTGAAAGTCGTAATGCCGATATTGCCATCTCGCTTCCCGGAAAAATGGAAAAAGCACAGGCTCCCGTCTATATTGATGGCAAGCTTTCAGTTTGGCTTAAGGGCGAGGGGATTGATGATCAGTTTTTGAAGATTTTGGAAGATTATATACGAAAAAGGTTTTCTTAATAACCAGTCCGGGCTCAACCATTAATGCTGATAATAGAGCCCGGACTGTAAAAATACTATGAAAAAAATACTTCTTTTTGGCGCTTCTGGATCCATCGGGAAATCTACCATCAAACTTGTGGCAGACAATCCTGATTTGTTTCAAATAGTCGGGATGTCGGCACATTCGAGGATGGCGGAACTCGTAACAGGTTTAATCCGGTTGCCCCAAACACCACCAATTTTAAATACCCAAGAAAAATCGTCCCTCCAAGATATCAAAGATTTTATTGAAAAGTGTGCACCTGACATCGTTCTCAATGCCGTGAGCGGGTTCGCGGGGCTTAACTTTTCACGAGCAACGATCGAATCCCAAATACCTCTGGCCTTAGCCAATAAAGAAAGTTTAGTGGCAGCCGGTGACTTACTGATACCGTTGGCGCAAAAAAATAATATCCCTATTTTACCGGTAGACTCTGAACATTCTGCCATCTTTCAATGTTTGGCAAATGATCAAATACCGATCAAATATAAACCCTTTGAGAAACTTTATCTCACTTGTTCTGGTGGACCGTTCCGTGATCTGGAGGATCTGAGCTCTATTACGCCCGCTCAAGCCCTCAAACATCCAAATTGGGATATGGGCGCTAAAATAACGATAGATTCTGCGACGCTTGCGAATAAATGTTTGGAGTTTTTTGAAGCTATGCATTTATTTGGGGCCAAGAAAGATCAAATCGAGATTGTGATCCATCCGCAATCTGTCGTGCATTCTATGGTGGAATTTCCTGATGGCTCGACGCTCGCCCAACTCTCACCGCCCGATATGACTTTGCCTATAGCCGTGGCGCTCAACTATCCTCAAAAAAACCATTATAAAACCCCTCGCCAGTCTTTTAGCCATTTGGATCTGAGCTTTCGAGTGCCCAATAAATCACTCTTTCGTACGCTTCAAGTTTTAGATTATTGTATCGACCGTATGGGATCACTCCCGATTGTTTTTAATGCGGTAAACGAAGTGGCCGTAGAAGCTTTTATGAAAGAACAGATTACTTTTTTAGATATCTTCAATCTTCTCGAAAAAATGGTCTATACGAGTGCGTTTGAAGTAATGGAATCGTTTGAACAAATAGAAAGGATTGATAAACAAGCGAGAAAAGATACATTGAAACTCCTTAATGAGTGATGTGCTCCTCATGAAAAATATTGCTATAATCCTTGCCGCCGGAACCTCAAAGCGATGCGGCTTTGATAAGATTTTTTATTCTCCATCCCCAGGATTAACCCCAGTGCTCATAGAGCAGACTTTGCGCCCCTTTCAAGATTGTAAAAGTATCGATGAAATCATCCTTGTTCTCAATACCGCTCAAGAGCCCTCTTTTGAGGCGTTGAAACATCAATTTCCTAAAATAAAAAGTTATTGTGCGGGGGGGAGCGAGCGATTTGATTCATTGAGAAAGGCCCTTGAGACCCTAACCACGGCATTACCTCTGCCACCTGAAAACCAAGATCTTCGGATCATCGTTCATAATGGTGCCAATCCACATGTCACAGTCGAAGATCTAACACTTTCTATCAAAGATTCGCAGCAGCATCCCAATCTTATTTTTGGATACTTTAGCCCCAATTCCATCAAAAAAGTAGTTGAGGGCAAAGTAGTGGAATATCTCGATCGAGATGAGATATTTGAAACCCAAACTCCGCAAATTTCTACGTTGAGGCGGCTCCAAAAAGCTCTAGAAAAATGGGAATCAAACCCCCAAAAAACACCCAGAGATGAAGCCGAACTTTTGAGTTTAATTGATGAAGAAGTGTGTGTATATGAGTGTTCTGTGAAAAATCAAAAAATCACTTATCCTGAGGATTTTGGAGCTCACAGTCTGGACTCAGCTATTCCGAGTCCGAGCTCAGGCTTATTGAATCTACTAGAGCCCGGACTCAATCAATCAATTCTTTTCGGAGTAGGGGAGGATAGCCATCGTTTTGCTTCTCAATTCGATCCACAAAAACCAGTCGTCTTAGGGGGTGTAAAATTACCAGAAAGCCAACTCACTTTCGACGCTAATAGTGACGGCGATGTGATCATTCATAGTCTTTGTAACGCTCTTTTGAATGCCATAGGAGCACCTACGTTTGATACTTTTGCCACACCCATGTGTAGAGCGGGGATTATCGATTCTGTGAAATACTTTGAAGAAACCTTAAAAATACTCAAGAATCAAGAACCCAATGCGAAAATACAACAAGTACGAATTTCGCTTGAAGGCCTTGTGCCCAAAATCGCCCCAAATCATCATGAAATTGTGAATAATCTTGCTCGAATATTGAATATTGAAGTATCAAATATTGGTCTTACTTATACTACGGGAGAAGCCCTCACGTCTTTCGGAAAAGGGGATGGGATGCGATGTACGACTTATGTAATCATTACCAAGACCGGTCTCTAAAGACCGGTCTTGAATTTGCGATCTTATTATGACCAAAACGCTACAAGGACAGGCTCCCGCAAAAATCAACCTTACTTTGGATGTAAAATCCAAAAAACCAAACGCCAGCTTTCACGAAATCGAAACGATCTACCACCGTATTAGTTTATTTGATGAGATCATGGTTACCCAGTCAGAGCGCTTTCACATAATAGGGGACTTTGACTGCCACGAAAAAGACAATCTCCTTTTCAAAGCTTTTAAACTCATCCAATCTTTTTATCCAAAAACGCCAAATGTGAAAGTAGAAGTCATAAAAAATATCCCGATTAAGTCAGGACTTGGAGGGGGGAGCAGTGATTTTGCCACTTTCACCAAACTCTATTTTCAATTATTTGCACTTGGGGAGATTCCAGAAGCCTTGATCAAACAAGCTGGAGAGATCGGGAAAGATATTCCATTTTTCTTTCAGGCGCATCCCTGTGCTCATGGGACCCATTTTGGAGAAATGATAGAACCTATCGAGTTTGATTTTTCACAGACACCTCTTTATTTGTATATTCCAAATTTTGGGAATGACACAGCCCAAGCTTATCAATCCTTGAAAACCTTTGATACCAGCTTTACACAGGCCTTTCTCAAGAATCCTAACCTAAAAAATAGCGGTAATACCTTTGATCAATTAATGAAAAAAGAACCTTATAATGCTCTCCCACTGACAAGGGGGCGCTGGAGGGGTTTTAATAATATCCATCTCACTGGATCGGGTAGTGTGTTTTATAGCTTTGAAGATTTGGGGCCGTTGGAAGGCTGTGAAAAGATCGCAACAAAATTGCTTTGATGGCTTACTTTCCTTTCCTCCGATCTCTCTCTGAAAAGTCCTCTAATATTTGCTCCATATCTTCCTTGGTGAGTTCAGGAAGGAACTTGGGATGAAAGACAAATTCACTATAAGCGGCTTGGTAGAGACAAAAATTGGAGAGTCTTTGTTCGCCTCCGGTTCGCAAGATCAGATCAATGGGCGGCACTTCTAGATGCGATTCGAAATCTTCACCGCCAAGTTTTACGGCTCTTTGAATTTCATCTTGGCTTCCATAATCCAAACAGAGAACTAGCCGAAACTTATTAAAGCTTTCGGTTTCTTTTTCCAATGACTGTAATTTTTTGATAAGTTTTTTGGGCAAACGGTCTTTTCTCCCGGCATGGATAAATCGTATTTTTTTTTCTCGTATTTCTTGTCCCCAGCTTTCGGCTATTTTGAGATAAAGTTTCATTAGATTGGCGACTTCAAGTGGGCTTCTTTTCCAGTTTTCGGTAGAAAAACCGTAGACCACCAGACTATCCCAATCAGGATTGACGTCGAGTGATGACATGACGATATCCTTAACCACCAAAAATCCTTGTCCATGGCCTTCTGCAACAGATTTTTTTTCTCGCTTGGCCCAACGGCGATTACCATCAGCAATAAGTCCAAAAGTCTTCTTTGTAAAAATCATAAAACCTGTTTTTTTAAAGCGTTTCATCAATCATCTCTTTGCGTTCTCTTTTGTACCAAAAATAACTACCGCCCAAGATAAAAAGAGCCAACAGTAAAGCTATGTTTGTTTTTTCGTTCCCAGTTTTGGGTAAGTTATCCCCATCAAAAGCACTGGCTTGAAGGCTGTTCCCATTGGCGTTAGAAGCTTGAGGACTCCCAGGTCCCTGTTGCGAATTTATACGGGCTATCTCAGCCAAAATATCGTCTTCGGTAAGCCTGGGAAGTGTCCCATCATCCACCGGTGGTGTTTCTTCAAATATGACGGAAGGAGCCAGTAGGTCTTCTCCTGGAAGCGATCCTTGTTGATTCTCTGATACGCCCTGCGAGGGCTGATTTTGAGATGACTGTTGTTGGTCTTGAAATTGTTGAAAGCTTATCGGTACCCGCCCTTCTTCATTGGCTTCTTGGGGGAGAGGGCGTATCGCTGGGATTTCTTGTACGTTCGAATTATTAGTTTGTACGACATTGACGTTCCCAGTGTTTTCAAAACTAAAATCAGATTGATCAAAGCTTGTATCAACTGGGATATTACTTGGATCAAACGGTGCATCTACACTTGGAAAAGGGGAGCGATCGGCTAGTTCAATAATATTCTGATCAACATTGGCAACATCTTTCGGAAGCGGTCTCCTGTCCACCAGCGTATAAACACCAGTTTTGGTAATAGCCGCAGAGAAAAGGGCCACATTGGGATCAGAAGTTTTATCAAACACGCCTCCGACTTTGAGCCATTCATCATCCGTTTCATCATCGGTCAATTGATCATCATAATACCAAAGTTCAGGCTTGCTGATTTTTTCTTCTTCATATAAAGGGATATAGACGGTGATCATTTTGGATTTTTCGTTTTCCGTAAAGAGTCTTTGTTTGAGAGGAACTCGATAAAATTTATCAGAAAAATATACCGGAGATAGGTCATCGGACAAAAAATCAAAACTCACAATCTCTCTGGTTCTGGCTCTTGGGAATTTTTGAGGAAGCGTGACGACATTGGGGGCCAAAAGAAATCCATCAAAATTAAAATGCGCTTGCCCCGCGACTTTGGCAATCATATTTTGAGGAACCTCGATAAAAATAGCCCCATTATCATCAGCCAATACGGCTGAAAAACGGACCCGTCCTCCTTGCACTCGTACAATATCTTGAGTACGAAGCGGTGGAAGATCAGCCAAAACAAAAGAAATTCCAAAAGACCAAAGAACCAAAGACCCCAAACACCAAATAAAAATTTGTTTCATATCAGACGTATTTTCCACTAGAATCAACCAGAACGCAACTTAAACCATTTATCCAACATGTCTAACATCACGTCTGTTTTCGCTCGCCAAATCCTTGATTCTCGAGGTAACCCCACCGTAGAGGTAGAAATCTCTGATGGCACGCATCTTGCTAGAGCCGCCGTTCCCAGTGGAGCCTCGACCGGATCTCATGAAGCCTTGGAGCTTCGAGATGGCGATAAGTCAGTATTTCTGGGGAAAGGTGTCCTCAAAGCCGTCGCCAATGTCAACGGCCCGTTGGCTCAAGCGGTAAAAGGTGTGGATCCACAAGATCAAAAAAAGCTTGATCAAATCATGATCGATTTGGACGGCACTTCACTCAAATCAAATCTGGGAGCTAATGCTATTTTGGGCGTTTCGCTTGCCGCGGCCAAACTCGCTTCACTTCAAAAAGGCGTGGGACTTTATCGTCATATCCAAGATCTTTTTGGAGGCTCCCATCTCAGCTTACCGCGTCCTATGATGAATATTATTAATGGTGGCTCTCATGCCGACTCGGGGCTAGCGATTCAGGAATTTATGGTGATGCCTGATCTCGGGACTTTTCAAGATAATCTGAGGGCTGGAACTGAAATCTTTCATCACCTCAAAAAACTACTTTCCTCACGAGGACTCGCCACGGGAGTAGGAGACGAAGGCGGTTTCGCGCCTCATATTCCGACAGTGGCTCAAGCCTTGGAGACTATCATGGAAGCCATCACAAAAGCTGGATATAATAAAGACAAGGTTCAGCTCGCACTCGATGCGGCGGCAAGTGAATTTTATGAGAATGGTCAATATTCAGTAGACAATATTCAATATTCAAGTTCAGAATTGGTAGATTTTTACGGAGGCCTTTTGGATCAATACCCGATTGTCTCCATCGAAGATTCTCATGATGAAGACGATTTTGAAGGATTCCAACTCATGCAATCAAAATACGGAGACAGGTGTCAATTAGTAGGGGATGATCTTTTTGTGACCAACAAAAAGCGATTACAGCAGGGGATTGACCAAGGACTGGGGAATGCTATCTTGATCAAAGTAAACCAAATAGGATCACTCACCGAAACGCTTGAAACCATACAACTGGCCAAAGATAATAACTTTAAAACGGTTATCTCTCATCGAAGCGGGGAGACTGAAGACACCTTTATCGCCGATCTCGCAGTGGGAACTGATGCTGGACAGATCAAGACAGGATCGCTTTCTCGAAGTGAACGGATCTGTAAATACAATCAACTTTTGAGGATATCAGAAGAGTTGTGATAAAATATATTTTACATTTTGTCTATCTTTGTGTATAATACTTTATTAAATCAATTTGTAATAGAGTTTAATTATGCAAAAAAGATGGATTTGGCTTTCGGCCCTTATAATTACCTTGAGTACTTCGTTTGCGGTTTCCGCCACGCAGTACCAGTATCCTAAAATCGCAGAAGTAGCTCTCGGTAATGGTGAAACCTTACGACATTCCGGCATGAACCGAGATGACTTTGAAGCTTATCGATTGATCAGGTTGAGCGGCCCGGGCAATTATGAAGAACAGTATCAGAAGTCTTGGGAGTTGGCAGAAAGAGCTAATGAAGGCTATGAAACTCAGTTTGAAGATAGGCAAAGCAGTCGACTCAAAAGAAACTTTCGAACTTTTGTGCATGGAACAGCTGAATTAAAAGCGTTAAGAAATCGTCACAACAGTGGCTATGTCACCCGACGGATCACGCCTCGTACAGATTTTTCAAAAATCGCAGCGCTCAATCCGAATAATGGACCGCTCAGGCGTCCTAATAATAAAATCATCGGAAGTGGAGGCGTGACCATCGGACGAGCTTTGGGACCGAAAGAATCCACTCCAAAAATAGCCGTATGGGAACCTTTCTACAATAGTCCGCCTGAAATGGTGACGTACCGAAGTGTGATTCAAGAAATAGGGGATAACTACGGTCTCGATAATGATTATCGTGAAGTCGTGGTTTATGCCGTTCGACTTATGCAAAGTGGAGTCTTGAGTGCGAATGTTTTGACTTCTCTTGATCAAGTTATCGAATTTGATGAACAACAAGATCTTTGGAACAAGACCGAAGCCGTCTTCCGAAATCCAAATTTACTCAACTAGACACTGGCAATTTCTTCTCGCATTGCGTCGATGAAGTCACTAGGACAATACGTCGTGTCTCCAGAACCATTCCAATCAATCGAAAAAGCGCCGGCTAGTGCACATAGCATATAGCCGGATTCTTTATATCGATCGAGATATTTCATACCTTGTTCGGCTTTGGCACTCGAGACATCTGCGCCCCTTCCATCAAGCCAACGAAAACGAAATCCTCCGGCTTGCGCATCTTTGGGAATATTAGGATCCGAGGCGTTATACTTCTGATATACATGATAGAGTCCGTTGTCTTTGAGCCAATTGACCCGCTCTTTTAGTCCCTCTTCTCCCCAATAATCTGGATCATCCGTGGGGATACCGATTTCATTACAAGCTTCTTCTACTTTTTCGGCATGCTCAATGCATCGCTCAAAAAATCGTATCTTGGTCAATTTGTCATGCGAAGTTTCAACCTTCGGAGTTTCCGGCTTCAAGGTTTGATCTTGATTTCCATCTGTTTTTTCATTTTTGGATTCTTCTTGTTCGAGGGTTTTAAATAATTCATACGCAGCGACCGCATCGTATTTTTTGAGTTTTGAGGCGATGTTACGACAAGCCGAGAAACTACTGGCGGAAAGATACAGACTAAATTGTTCTTTGAGCTGGGCTATTTTGTGCTCTCTGGCAGCGGGCGTGTGATCGGGGAAATAAAAAGTAGCGTCTAAATCTATCAACTGTTGTTGTATTTCATATTGTGTTTCAAAATTATGCGCTTTCCCAAGCTGCCGTTTGAGCTCTTCGATACGATCGCCTCGGCTTTCTAAATCAGCCACAAAAGATCCCATCCCCAAAGCGAGAAAAACACCTTTACCAAAATCTTTTCTCATGGTTTCAACCGCCTTTACGCCTTCTAAAACATAGCGTCTCCGATCAAAGGCCTGAATAACACGAGATTCTCTCTCGGCTTCGGCTTCACTCGATTCTCTCTCCTTTTTCAGCTCGGTGATCGTTTTCATTAACCCCACGATCTGTGGTGGTTTAAATCCTCTGATTCTTTGTTTCCAGCGCTTTCGCTCAGTATCAGTAAAAAAAGTCGTTAAAAATTCACGGCTATCTTTAACTAAAGCCTCATGCACCATTTTGGTTTTTTTCTTGATACCTTGCGGTGTAAATCGATGTAAAAAATCTTCTTCCTTTGAAAAATTAAAGGTTGCGGCAAAATTAGGAAACTCTTGCGGCGAAAAGGATCTTTGGAAACCCCAAAAATCAGTCGTGTAAACCTGATGATAATCGTTATTAAAAGCTTTCAGCTTCTCAGGCATCTGTTTTTCGACGAGATCGGAGAAAGCTTTGGACCACTCTCGCAAAGAAAGCGAATTATCCAACCAATGATACATTTGTGATTCAAATTGTCTCAGAAGCACTTCTCGCATAGATTGTCCCGTCTTAGCGTCCTTGGTCATAAAAAGTTTTTCTCTTTGAAATCGGACTCGTAGTTCTTCTTGTTTTTCAGCTATACGCGCCAAGTGCTGAAAGGTCGTCTTGATAGAATCTTCGAATCTAGTGATAGATTGTGGATCAAGCAAGTTTCCGCCTTGCGCCAGATACATAGTCTGAAAACGATCCCAAATCCGGGCCTCAAACCCATCAGGAAAAAACTCGATCCTTCTGACTCCATCCTGTATAATCCTTTGCATCCCCCAAAAAGCATTGAGGGCTTGATGCATTTCTTTAAGTCTTTGTGGTTTATCATCCCGAGCGATCGAACTACTCAGCATCTCGGTGACTTGCGCATAAACTTTATCTTTGTGTTCGGTGGGAGCCATTTCCCATATCCGCGTTCTTTGGTTGGCGGCTCGGAGATAAAATTCTATCTTGTCTTTTTTCTCCTCCCAATCCAAAACATGCTCTGGTTTATCTAGCACTCCATAATACCAAGCTCGTTCTGATTCACTAATATTTTGCGCACGATCTATTTGCGCTCGCAAGAGTCGCTCCTCAGACTGGTCACTGG
>DATDAE010000076.1:0-7420 GCA_036525565.1 Candidatus Altimarinota bacterium | reverse complement strand
GGTAGCGGTGAAGCTATGATGGAAGATGGTATGGACAAAATGATGGATAGTGATGATGGCGAAGAAGATGATGATATGGAGGCCGATGGTGACGTCGAAGTCGAAGCTAATATCTTTGTAAGAGCTTGGACCGCTTTTATCGGTTGGTTCGGATTTGGTAAGTAAGTTTAAGCGCAGTGTTTACATTTGGGCATAGGCCGATGTGGTTTATGCACGAACATCGCGAGTAAGAAAGCACTCAGTACCAAGAGGAAACTCTCCCAGGAGGGGGGAATCTGGTAGCTGAGTGTTTTTGCTGTCGTAAAAGCAAAAATCCAAACAGCGGCGATAAAACTAAAACTTATCCAGACCCCCGTTCGAGTTTTCCAATAACTCGAAAGCACGATAGCAATGATCACGTCTATCAAAAAATGAGCCAGAAAACCGATAAGTGCTAAGATTTGCAAAGATTCTCCCGCAAAGGCGCCCATCAAAAGCTGATGTCGGACATTGGCCTCGGGGAAAAAGTGAAGGCATAGAGCCAAAATGGCGAGTAAGTGGGGGATCGGTAATTCGCTGTGACAATGATCATGATGACAAGGTACCCATTTACGGAAACTTGGCCGGTGCCAAACCCAGACAAAAACCACCAAGAGCATGATTCCAATCAGATTTTCAAAGGTTAGTAAGGTTTCCAGGAGCGTGCCTTTTTCTAGTATCTCAGCACTATGATCATGTTCACCTTCCCAAAGAAGCAAGCTTCCGTGTCCGGCGAGATGGATAATGAGACCGGCAAAAGCGGGGACGGCTAAGATCTCTAAATAATAGCGTAAATGAAGGAGATTTTTTTTGAGCATGATACTTGGACTCTATTCTAGGCTGGCAAGCGGTCTTGGCAAGATCTACTTGATCATTGGCCTCAAAGATTTTAGGATAAGACTATCTTTTTTAAGGATTATCTTCGTATGAAACACACAAAAACATTGGCTTTCATGGTTTGCGCTTTTTTTCTGACTCTTGGTTTGGCACAAGCGGCCAAAACTATGCCTCTAGGGGATATCAATGGACATCCCTATTATGAGGAGATCACCGATATCCATTTCCGGGGTATTGTAGAAGGATATGCGGATGGGACGTATCGTCCACGCAATAGCATCAATAGAGCCGAACTTACTAAGATTATTATCGAGGCGGTTTATACAGGGGCTGAAATTCAACAATTTCTTTCGGTCGCTAGCATTTTCCCTTTTCGTGATGTTTCAGGCGATGCTTGGTTTTCGGATTACGTCTATATGGCTGCTGGGAAAGGTATCGTAGAAGGATATGATGATCGTACGTTCAAACCCTCTAATACCGTAAACTTTGCCGAAAGTTCCAAGATTATGGCCAAAAGTTTTGGGCTTGAAATGGGCCCAGAAAGTGAGGTTTGGTATGTGACTTATGTCGAAGCCATGCGTAAAGTTGGCGCTTTGCCGCCTTCTTATAAAGCTCCAGAACAACTCGTCACGAGAGGGGAGATGGCCTACATGGTGGCTAAAATTTTATGGCATCAAGAAGGTTATGCGATGGGGGCGTATCACACCGAAAAGTCAGATCTCGATCTCAATGATGGCAAAGCTAAACTCCTTTTCTTTTACGCTACCTGGTGTCCAAAATGCCAAGCGAATCAGAAGAAGTTGATCAGCTGGTACAAAGAAGGCGAATATGCTATATCGACCTATCGTCTTGATTATGATCGTGAAATTGCCCTCAAAGAGCAATTTAGCATAAGCGCTCAGGACACTTTTATTTTGCTTGATGAGACCGGGGAGGAAGTGGATCGATTTCAATTTCCATCGGAAGAAAAGCTTAAAGGGGCGCTTGAAAGTGGAGCATAATGGTTGACAATTACTAGGAAATGGTTTGTATACATCTATGACTTTGACTAGTAAGCCAGAAGGGGCTCCTGCTCGCTGGAAACCTTGGGAGTATCGTATAGCACCAGAGATTGAAGATGCGGTTTCTCAGGTGAGCCGTGCGGTGCTTGTCGAAGCCCCTCATACATCATTGTGGGATGGATACCATACGGTAGTGGGGAGGCATGTTCGCAAGGTCAATGATGTTTTGGATATGAGCACGCTTGAAGTATCGCTCAAATCAGAATTTGCGACAAAACCAGGAATAGGACTTTTATTACAATGGCTTGGGTTTTATCCTGTGGACCGAAAACATATACGTCAGTTCAAGCAACATGTAGATGAGCGATTTAAGTCCGGAGAGCCTTATCTTTTAGGGCTTTCACCAGAGAGTACACGTGACCCCGTTTCAGAATGGAAAAATGGTTTTTTGAAATTTGCCAGGAAATATGAGGTTCCGATTTTGGCGGCGATGATTGATTATTCAAAACGAGTTTTTGAAATAGGATGCATCATCCAACCTTCAGAACTGGATGATACGACGAGGATCCTCAATCAATATTATGATGGAGTTGTGCCGGCTTATCCAGAAGGGTTTGCGCATCCTTTTACCATTCAGGGAGAACGAGAGAGGGTCACAAATTGAAGAGGGTTTGAGATTTGAGGATGATAGTTTTATGATCTCGATGTTTTTAAAACGTATTCCATGTTTAAAATCCCTTCGATTACGCAGATCGCTCAGACAACCCTCAATACTTTTCAGAGATTTCCGCTAGCACTTATAGCGGCTTTGATCGGGAGTGGGGCCGGGATACTGGCGATGGAAAGTCTGGATAATTACGCAAATGAGTGGATTGCCTCGATCGTTTTGACGGCGATGATCGCGACTTTACTTTTTACCGTCTTGACACTGATAGGGGAGACGTTTACCAAAAAAGAACACAAGTTGGTCTTGATGGCCGTTGGGATACTACTAGTGGGGCTTTATTATTGGAGTATTCCAGAAGGTTTCGAGCAGGCTTCGTTGTTTTGGTCTCGACATATCTTTTTCTGCTTGGCGGGTTTTACCGCTCTGACGTGGGCGCCCTATTGGAATAAGAAAATAAGCGATGATCTGACTTGGGAATGGAATCGCCAAGGCTTTATGCAGGCCATTGTGACGGTCTTTTTTGGGATTGTTATTTTTGCCGGCGTTTCAGCGGCGTTCTTTGCAATCGACAACCTCTTTGGAGTCGATATTGATGGGAAACGCTACGGACAGTTGTGGGCGCTGGTGGTGGGCGTTTTTGGCCCGTTCTTTTTCTTGAGTCAGTTATCCAAAGCCCCTCAAACTATAAAACTGCCAAAGCCAATCCCGGCTTTTATGAATGTATTTACTAAATTCATCCTTACGCCTCTGGCGATTGGGTATTTTGTGATTTTGTACCTTTACACCTTCAAAGTATTGATCACCGGCGAGTGGCCCAAAAATGTTCTTGGGTGGCTCGTTATTTGTTTCTCGGGCGTGGCAGTGGTAGCTTATTTTCTCTGGACGCCTTTTTGGAAAGGAAAGATCGAAAAATATCGACGACTGCTTTGGTGGGGGCTTTTACCGCAGATTGCGATGCTTTTTACCGCGATTAGTATCCGGATTTTGGATTATAGTTGGACGGAGAATCGGTATTTTGTAGTAGTACTGGGGCTTTATTTGCTGGGGATAGCTTTGTATTTCTTGATTTATAAAAAAGCTTTATTTCGTCATATTTTTATAGCCCTGACCGTGGTCATCCTCTTTACGCAAGTGGGACCTTGGAGTGGCTACGTGATCGGTCGGAAAGCCCAAACGGTGCGACTCGTAACCTTTCTAGAAAAACATGAAATTTTGCAGAATGGGGAAGTCGTCCCCTCTACCAAGGTAATAAGCAAACAAGACCGATTTGAGATGTCAGATATGATCCAATATCTGGGATCTCGTCATGGGATTGATACCCTGAGGCCCATCATTCCGGGGGTGGTAGAAGCGTTGGAAGTAGAGCATCCTGACTATCTCGAAAGTTATCGCTGGAATTTGGCTCAAAATGTCACCGAAAAACTTGGGTTTGAATACGTCGATAAATGGCAGATGCAATACGACAGTAATAATGAGTATTTTTCGATTAATATTCTCGATCCCGGCATTCGTGATGTGAGCGGGGATTATCAATGGATGGCTCCAGTGAGATATTATCAATGGTCTAACAATGTGGAAACTGACACGGAAGTAACAACCGATGAAGAGGCCTTAACGATTATTATAAAGCAGTCTGGCGAACAGGGTTTCACTGAAATTATAGAGCTCAAAAATTTCTTGGAATCCTTAGAATCTGATTATCGAGTGAAAGACCGAAGCAAGCCCGATCCCAAAGATTTTGTGTATTTTTATGAGTCACCGACGATCAAGGTCAAAGTTCTGCTCGATAGTATTAATGGGAATGGTCATAAAATCAATAGCTTTAGGGGGAATATACTCTGGAGGCGAAAGTAAATTTGGAGGATGCGTTTAGTGATTTTCAACACAAACGAAGGGAACTTCAAGTTTCGCTTTATTCAAAATTTGATATAGATAGAAGCCTATGGGAGAAAAAGTTATCAAGCGAGCCAAAATACGTTTGTCGGGCGGGGTATCAAGTGCTGAGTTTTTAGAAGTGTTAGAGGGATGGGATTATGACGAAGTTCTGCTTTCACTACCCTCTGATGTGCCACTGCTCACCCAGATAACCTTCCTGAGTCAGTTGCAAAGAATCTTGGAAGAGAAAAAGATGAAGATTGTTTTTCTGACTCGCAAGAAATACTATCAAGAATGGCTCACAAAAAAAGGCTTCGAAGTCGTCGAAAAAACGCCAGAAGTCTTTGAATCACTTAAATTAGAAAAGTGGCTTGAATGTAGATCAAAAATAGAGGCTTCGCCTAATCAGGGACGGGAGGAGAAACCGGATATGAAGTTTGAACCCAAAATAGGAAAGTCGCATCCGTCTTTTACGACTTCTTTGATCTCAGCGGGAAAGGCTAAATCAGGAAGACCACTTCGTGGTATTTATTTTTTCTTGGTATTGTTGCTTTTATTATTTTTAGGAGGATTTTGGATATGGATCTCGCCTCACGCTACTATCACAATCAAACCTCAGATTTCAGTGGTGCCCATCACGCAAAATATTATTTTGAAGTTACCAGACCCTAGGATCCCGGACGAAGAATCCAATCTGCCGCAAGTGCAAGCGATCTATACCAAAACTTCGATAGAAGGGCGAGAGACGTTTCCAGCGCTTGATCGTAGCTATGAAGTGACCAATGCTTATGGGGAGGTGACGCTTTTTAATACCACCGGTGAGCCAAAATTTTTATTACCCTCGAGACTCGCGACAGAAGAAGGCTATATTTTTCGATTTGATAAAGAAGTGACGATTCCGCCCTCCACCGCTGATGGTCCAGGGACGATCATTGTTAAGATTGTAGCTGATGAATTTACCGAGGACGATAAGCCAATCGGGGGTTTGGGAAATATTGACGCGGGGACAGAGCTCTTTTTCCCAGCACTTAGAAAGGAAACTCGAGAGCTATATTATGCCAAGGCCAATCGGGGGCCATTGGTGGGAGGCTCGACACTGACACGGTATTTCTTGGGAGCCGAGGATATCGAAAAAGCCAAGCCTATACTCATCGACACCTTTGAAACGAGAGCCAAAGAAATGCTAGAACAAGAACTATTGCAGCGTTCTGGGCGTGAGAAAAAAGAATATCTCCTCATAGATCATCCAGATTTGCTGATTGGTGAATTGACGGAATTTACCGGGCCCATCGACAAAGTAGGGAACGAACAGGAGACTTTTGAGGTGAGCGGTAAGCTGATGCTCAAGGGAGTCGTCTTTAGTCGTGATGATATCCTCGAAATACTCAAACAAAAGATAGAGAGTACCCAAGATCATCGCAAAAAACTGCTGGAAATAGATCGAACTTCTTTTGAATACAGAATTCTCAATACCGAAGGGATGGAAGATGGAAACTGGATCAAGTTATCGGTTTCTGTGATGGGCGTGGAAGCAATCGATTTTAATGCTGACAATTATTTTGCGAAAGAATGGAGAGAGAATTTGATCAAAGATTTAGCGGGCAAATCCGTATCTATGGCCAAAAGTATCCTGACCAATCACCCAGAAATAGAGCAGGTCGTGGATATTGATATCAGCCCTTTTTGGCTCAAACAACTACCGACCCTGTATGATCAAATAGAGTTGAAGGTGCAAAACTAAGCACTCATAGCGCTCACCAATGCCATCAAAGCGGCTTCTGGGTTTTCAGCTTTGCAGATAGCGCTCGCCACCAAGAATCCTTGGGCCCCTAGCTTGAGGGCCACGTGTATATCCTCAGGGTTATTGACGCCCGCTCCTACGATGAGGGGGATATCTCCGGCGAGGGCGACTGATTTTTTGATAATATCAGGATTTTCAGACGCTACAGATTTGTCACTGGACCCAATGAGTTCGGGGGGTTCGTAGGCGATGGCAAACTCTGGGGGTAGGGGGTAGGTATCAAGGGTTAAGGATTGATACATCAGGGCGAATTTTTCGACTTCAAGCTCTGATTCTGCACAGAGGATAACCCCTAGCCCACTTTTAAAAGCCGCTTCAATATGGGCTTGGACTTGGTCTTGAGGAAGTCTATGCTCAGAATGATTGAGTAAGGTGCAGGGGATGCCGGCGTTGGCTACTGAGGCCGGATGAATCCATCCGGTATGGCTCCCATAATCTATAGCATCAACGTGTTGGGCAAAGACTGGTATTTCAGCATTACTCGCTACTTTCTCGAGATCTATTGGGTTAACGGCGATAGCGAGACTGGAGCCGGTAGCCTTGGCGACGGTTTCATGCGCTTGAGTAAGGAGTAGCACGGCATTGCCAATAGAGGCTTCGTAATTCTTCGCATTGGTGATGAAAATGGGTAAACGCATTTAGGTTGGATTTGAAAACTTGGGGAACTTAGAACTTATGAACGAAAGTAGTCTAATGGAAGGGGGGAAGTTTGACAATGAAACCAGCATGACTAGGATGAAGCCAGCAATAGATAATAATTGTTAATCAATTTAATGGCCCTCCGCTCCAAAAAAAGAAAACGTCCTGATTATACCCGGGCCCCACGGCCCAAATATCGTACAAATGACTACATCAGAGCTCCTAAATTGCGTGTCGTAGACAGCGAAGGTGCCTTGGTGGGGGTTATTTCACGAGATGAAGCGCTGGCCAAAGCCAAAGAATTGGGCGTCGACTTGGTAGAAATATCGCCTAAAGCCGATCCACCGGTAGCCAAGCTGATTGATTATGGGAAGATGCTTTATATGCTCAAAAAGAAAGAACACCAGGCCAAAAAAGCTGGGAAAGCTTTGGAGCAAAAAGGCGTTCGTCTCACTTTCCGTATGGGAGAAGGGGACATGGAACGTCAAAGGCAGCATGCTCAAGAGTTTCTAGAAAAAGGACATCCGCTCAAAATTCAACTCGTGATGCGTGGTCGAGAAAATGCACACAAAGATCTAGCCG
>DATDAE010000075.1:0-7381 GCA_036525565.1 Candidatus Altimarinota bacterium | reverse complement strand
AGCGGTCGGCTCAGATCAGAGCTTTTTTTGAGCAACAAGTAGAAATGAATGGGGAAACACCAGGTTTAGATCCCTATTTACGCTATCTTCTGGATCGAGAAGGCTTACTGGATGCTCGATATAAACAACCAAGAGTGAGACCAAGTCAGCGAGATTTTTTAGACTCAGAAAAGTGTCCTGATGTTACGACTCTCGTAAAAGAAATCAGTCGACAGGTCAATGGGACTCTTGATGCAGAAGCTTGTATGGAGCGTATCAATGAAGGGACAATGGATGAAGTTTTGAGGTTATTAGCAGCGTTAGAGCTTGAAGATTTGGTGGCGGATCTACCAGAATTACCTTTAGATTATTCCGTTCATGGTGCCATGGGGGAATATTTGGCCAGTTTAAATCCAAAGCTTAGAGAAAGGGCGGTTCGAGCGGTGACCCCGTTCCTGACTTGTATAAAGTCTATCAGAGTGGCTTTGGCCACAGGAGAAGGCGTCGTCTATGTGGATACGGGTATTTTGGGAGAAACTCATAATGCTGAAGAACTACAAGAGACAGAAGTTACGAGTAGTGGAGAAACGGTTGTAAGGGTGTATAGACAAGGAGGTGGTGAGTGGTTTAAACTCGATAAGTTAGAGAAAGCCCAATATTTGAAAACATTTTTGTATGATTTGACGGTTGTTACGGGGAATCCTGAGAAAAAATATGTAGTAGTTGATTTGGAGCATATAGCTGAAATAATCGAAGGTATTCGTACTGAATTTGTGCTTTCCAATCAGTCTATTGAAGGCTTGCGAATAGATATAATGACTTATTTGTTTACCGGAAAATCATCAAAAAATTTAGATAAACCGAGAAAAAATAGAAGCGATGTGCATCTGATGCCGAGGTTAGATCCAGCAGGTGATAAAAAATTGACCACTATCAGAGCTTATTTAGAGGAAGATTCAGGTTTTACAGACATTAGAGCAGTTGAAGGGGTACCATTAGAATACATTATACTAGAAGCTGATAATTCATCAGAATCTATTCGAGGTATTGATAACATGAATATTGGGGCGTTATTCCAATTAAAATTAAAACATCCAAAGCATCCGGTTCTTTCAAAATTAAAATTTTTGTCACTGGGAGTGGATCTCGGGAATATTGATGATTTTGATCAAGCTCAAGGGATTAGGCCTTTTGATATTCCAGCCGCGACCTTTAATCAAGCCGTTTTGAATTTAGTAGAAGATGGCCCCCAAGGGCCGGCCAAAAATCTGAAATCTCGATGGAATCGAGTCATAGCGCAAGCTAATGAATGTGTTTCTCGAAAAGTCCTCATACAAGGCGTTTTAGTGGCAGATCATTTATTGGAGCGGTTCGATCAAGGGCCCAATAAGCCACGCCAGATAAGAGATGAACATATGATGAAGCTTTTTTTTGAAAGCATAACCACACTCAATCACCAGGAATTAGAACAAATATTGAGTATTCTCTTTAGAGAAGGGGTAAAAGTAATTCCAGAAGAAGTTATAAGCGTGATAAGTGAACGGTTTAGAATGCCTCGAGATATATTGGATCGGTTTAATGCATCTGGGGAAACCTATGATTTACAAGCTTTGGACTATTTACCGAGAAGCTTTCATGAATACACAGATCCAGTAGGTATGCTGTCGATGGGAACTGATGATTTGGGGATGGGCGAACAAGCTAAAGAAGTACTAGCTTTGTTGGCAGAGAGAGACGAAGTCCTGGTTCAAGATCGTACGGCTTATGATTATCCAAAAGGGGGGCGGTTTGTGACAGCCCAAGATCGATTAGTCAGGGCTATGGCAAAGGCGGTTGTAACTGGAGATTGTCCAGAGGCTCTTAGAAATTGTACTATTTTGGAATTCCAAAATGGAGCGCTTATGCAGCGAAAATTATTAGAAGCGCAGTATGGAGAATCATTAGTTCAAACGGCGCAAGCCACCGGAGCTATGGAGAAATCCACACTCACCGAAGGAGACATAAAAGATATGCTTCAAAGAGTCGTAAATTATAATGATAATTGTGTACTCATTGTAAGACCTGCCAGTGAATTTGGGGAAAGTCAGGGAGAATTTGAAGCTTATTTAGAAAGTATTTTACAGTATATTGCAGATTTTAATATAAAAGTTCTAGTTATGTCCTCTCAGTCAGGACTCGAACTCCCAAAGATAGCCATAGAAAGAGAAAGTCAGGATGAGTTGTATGATAGGTTTATGAAAGAAAAAGTAAAAATAGAAACAGCTCTGAGAATCAAGATTCCAGATCAAGCGGTAAAGCATCTAGCGTATGAACTCAAGCATGCTTGTGAAACAAATCAAGATCCGATTGATGTAGGGGTGAGGGTTCTCAATAGTGCGGCTATACAAGCTCGCAGTGCTGGGCGGACGGAAATGCAAATGTCTGATATGGTGGGGGCTTGTAATTTTACGTTTGGGCGATTAACACATGATGAAGAAGCCGCTGTGATTCGTGACGTGAAACGCACGAGAATCAGTATTGGTGAACATTTAGCGGGACAAACGGCCTCGATTGACCGATTGATGGGGCTCATGCAGGCTCATTTTACAGGGTTAACCAATGTCAATACGCCGCTTACTATCATGATGCCTGGGCCAACAGGAGTGGGAAAAACTTTGACTTGGGAAATCATAGAAAAAGAAAATGGTATTCCCGTCCTTGTGCTCAAAGGGTCTGAATTTCAAGAAAAAACTTCGGTAAATATCCTTCGAGGATCTGATCCCGGATACGAGGGAGATAGTGAGGGGAAATTAACGAAATTCTTGGAAGACAAGATGTATAGTGTGGTTTTTTTGGATGAATATGAAAAATTCCATAAATCAGTGATCGAATTCCTTATGGAATTTATCGATAAGGGAAGAGTCCAAAGTGGAGCGGGGAAAGTGTATTGGAGACCGAGGACGATCATAGCTGCCGCGACTAACGCTGGACAATCTAGTATGAATCCAGGGATGAATGAAGCCGCACTGAGAAAATTATTGACCCAAGAAATTGCGAAAGGCAAACCTGAGATAATTGCTCGATGGAGAGAAATCATCCCTTACCATGCTTTGGAGGCTTGTGATCTGCATGAGGCGATCGCTAATGCCGTGGAAAATATGCCAAGATTAAAGCCTAAACTCGGGAAATTAGGCATAACTACAACCGCTGATGAAGCTTTCTTACAGTTAGCTTTTGAGCAATGTCGAGAAATTTGTGCTTTTCGTTCTATATCGGATGGGATTCGAGGGTTTGCACAGGCACAAGAGTCTGCTGCGAACGATCGATTTGTAAATATGCGAGGGATGAATTCGGTGGTAGATAGATTGGTGACGCCATTATTGCTGAACATGGAGTTAGAAGAGGGGAAGACGCTTAATTTTTCAATAGGAGACTCAGGATCACCAATAATTTTGGCGTAAGTGTTTTGATAAAAAAAAGACTCCCAAATTTTTGAGAGTCTTTTTTAGTGATTGTTTTTATAAAACTATCTTAGTTTGTTTCGTAAAAAGGCTGGCGTATCTAAATCATTATCATCATCGTGGTTGTGATCATTCCCCATGGAAAAAGCTTTTCGCATGAGTTGTGCGTGACCAGGCTTTTTCTTTTCTTGTTCGGCAAACCCAGCGGCGATAACGGTGATTTTGACTTCTCCCGTGTAGTTTTCATTGATAACCGCTCCAAAGATGATATTGGCTTCAGGATCAGCGGCTTCGGTGATCGTTTTAGCGGCTTCATCGATTTCAAACATAGAGAGATCCGATCCACCCGTAATATTAAAGAGGATACCTTTGGCCCCTTTGATCGATTGATCGAGGAGAGGCGACTCGATAGCGGCTTTAGCTGCGTCAGTAGCTCGGCTTTCACCAGCTCCATACCCGATACCCATGAGGGCGGTCCCGGCATTGGCCATGACGGCTTTGACATCGGCGAAATCCAGATTGATCAATCCATGCATAGTGATCAGGTCAGCAATCCCTTGTACGCCTTGTCTGAGGACTTCATCAACCACAGAGAAAGCATCGGTAAGGGGCGTTTTTCGATCAATGATAGAAAGAATTCGATCATTAGGAATCGTGATAAGCGTATCTACATTTTCTTTGAGATCGTTATAACCAGTTTCAGCTTTCTTACTTCGGCCAGCTCCCTCGAAAGAGAAAGGTCGAGTGACGACGCCAACAGTCAAAGCTCCTAGTTCTCTAGCAATCCCCGCGACCACAGGCGCGGCACCCGTTCCCGTTCCACCACCAAGGCCACAAGTGACAAAAACCATGTCAGCGCCTTTGAGGGCTGATTTGATCTCATCCAAAGATTCTTGTGCGGCATTTTTCCCTACGCTCGGATCAGCTCCGGCACCAAGTCCTCGAGTAGACTCTTTCCCAATATGGATTTTGGTACTAGCTTGAGAATGATAAAGCGCTTGAGCATCAGTGTTTACCGCAATAAAATCAACATTGGCGAAATCAGAGCTCACCATCCGATTGATCGCATTACAACCACCACCACCAACCCCTACGACTTTGATATTAGCTACGGGAGCCATATCAGGTACATGGTTTTTTGGAGCGGTTTTTGGTGTCACGACATCATCTTGACGAGTAGAAGAATAGCTAGATGAGTTTTTCTGATTAATCGCTGACTGGAGCAAGTCTTTCATGGGTCTTAAGTATTAGGTATTAGGTATTAAGGGTTAGCAAAGGTTAGTTGCTGAAGGCTTATAGCTAAGGGTTAATCAGCTATTTAGGGAATAAGTTTTTTGAACCAATGGCCAAATCGATCAAAGGATTTGAGAAATCCAAAGTCAATGAAGTTTTTATTGACGCCATATCGATTATTAAAATGGAGGAGTCCGATACAACAAGCAAAACTTGGGTCATCGACTCGATCAACAATACCTTCGAGATCTTTTGGAAATCCGATTTGCGCTGGAAGTTGGAGGGTTTCTCGGGCTAGTTCAATACATCCAGGGATTTTGACAGCGCCCCCGGTAAGGACCACACCAGCAGGGAGCATGCCTTCTCGGCCGATTTTGGCCAATTCGTCTCGCACCATCAGAAAAATCTCATGATATCTGGCTTCAATGATTTTTGAAGCTTGCTTTTTACTCACGCTATGAGCATCTGTTTTTGAAATTTGGGAAAGATCGATTTCTTCTCGGTCAGAAATATCATCATGCAAACAAGTTCCGTATTCGATTTTTACTTTTTCAGCCGTATCAATAGAACATCGAAGGCCGATCGCCAAATCATTGGTGACATGGCTGCCTCCCACCGGGATGACGGATGAATAAATCACAGAACCTTCTTCAAAGACCGCCATATTGGTACAAGAGGCTCCGATTTCCAGCAACACCGATCCGAGTTCTCGTTGTTTTCGATCGAGGACACTTTCGGCACAAGCCAAAATAGAAGGCGTTATTTCCTGGGTATCTATACCGGTTTGGTACATACATTTTTCTAGGTTTTTGATCGCAGCCGATTGTCCGGTGATGATATGAGCTTCCACTTCTAGACGAATCCCCGTCATGCCCACTGGATATTTGATGCCACGTTGAGAATCCACGGCAAAGCTTTTTGGGATGATTCGGAGGATGTCTCTATTGGAAGGGAGCGATACGGTTTGAGCGGCATCAAGGACTCGGTCTACATCTTCTTCGGTGATTTCGGCATTGTGGCCGTTTATAGCGATCACGCCTTTGGAGTCATAAGTTTCAATATGAGAACCAGAAGTGCTGACATAGGCTCGGTGGATTTGTTCTCCGGCCATACGTTCGGCATCGTCCAAAGAAGCTGTTATATTTGAAACCGCTTCGTCAATATCGGTGATCATACCTTTTCTAAGGCCTTCGGAAGGAGAGATGCCAATACCTACGATGTTGATCAAACTTTTCTTATCCTCTACCAAACCGACAACGGTTCGGATCTTTGAGGTCCCGACATCAATTCCCACAAGAATTTTTTGGTTGGCCATGAGGAGAACAGTTTTTAATTAAGCTTTAAGTTGTGTTTCAGGTGACTTTGGTAAGAACCTTTGTTGACTATAAACAAAAGAAAACCTTGTGCAAACGTTTTTTCCCTTAACTAAGGGGTTGTTCCTAATTTTTGCACAAGAAAAAAGCTTTATATAAAGATTCTTTGTCATCTGATCAATCAGAAAAAAAAGTCCAGGAAACACAAAATTTATACAGCTTTTTTACGTGCTTTAAAACGTATAAGATATTGGGGCAATATCTCGAAAAGATGATTAATGGCTTGTGTCAACGATAATCACTTCTATTTCAAAATATTTGGCCTATTTTTTTATTAAAAGAGGCTCATTTGGCTTTCTTCTTCAGTTTTTTTTGAACTACTTTTTGTTTCTATAAAAAATTCTTGATCATTTTTATTATTCATTTTTTCGGCTCTTTTGGCGAGCGAGGCAAATTGTATCCGACTAAAAAAATCACTCCCCCCCCTATAATTAATGGGAGTATGGGATGGTATTTCGAAGGGTAAAGCAACATCAGTTTTGATCTTTGCGAGGGATTGGCAATGGAACGCGTAGTCTCTTTGTGATTCAAACTTTAGCCGGACTTTTTTGGAAATTTTTTCAAGATTTTGATAAATACCCTCCAAACTTTCAAATTGCTTCAGGAGTGTGGCAGCGCCTTTTGGTCCTACGCCGTCAATACCTTTGTAATTATCAGAGCTATCACCGGTGATAGCTTTAAAATCAATGATTTGATGGATCTTTACACCCATCTTAGCTTCGGCTTCCTCTGGGGTGAAGAGACTGTCAGGGGTGATCTGGCCCTGTGGGCGGCAGAGCTGAACATGATCTCCCAAAAGCTGACAATAATCCATGTCATTACTCATGATGATGGACTTAAACTCCCGTTGGGCAAATTGGACAGCCAAAGTACCCACAATATCATCGGCTTCAAATCCAGGGGCTTTTATGATGGGGATATCAAAAGCCTCTAAAAGCTCATCAATCATAGGGAGTTGAGCATAAAATTCATCAGGAGCCTTTTGTCTGTGCGCTTTATAGGCATCATCCATATCATGGCGAAAGGTTTTTTCCTTGGTATCAAAACCATAAACAATCACATCAGGCTGAAAGGCCATGAGTGATTGCATGAGCGCTGAACCCATCCCATAAACCATCCCAACGGGTTGATCCTTATAGGTGGGATTAAATTTTACGGCATGGAAAGAGCGATGCATGAGCGCATTGCCATCAACGAAAAGGGCTGTTTTTCTGGTAGACATGAAGGTTGTTTTACGCTATAATAGTGGGATTTTGCTTACTTTCCAAACTTAACGCCAATGGCCACCATAACTACCAATCAAAAAAGTGTCATTAAAAAATCAAAAACCATGGCGTACGACCAAAAAAATGAAAT
>DATDAE010000074.1:0-2611 GCA_036525565.1 Candidatus Altimarinota bacterium | reverse complement strand
GTTTTTGTTCGTTACGCCAAGCTTTAGCAATTTCATCAAGAATTGCTGCTGGATTTCCTCTCATAACCTCTGATATCCCTGGCCCGATAGGTTCTATAACCGTATCGCCTTCTGGAATATTAAGACTGGCCTGAAGTGCCCCTGAGGCAAAAAATGGACTGGAGTACGCAAGAGCAATATTCCCATCCTCCCAACCAGTGCTTGCCAGCTGTGCTTCATACCAATCTTGAACCGTTTCTCCGAGGTTGGCTGGTCTCATATCGCCTGATTCACCATCTTTCGGTCTGTCTTCTGAAAGCGATAAAGCTCCTTGCATTTGCAACTTGCCCATAACCGCCTGAAAACCATCTCCCTCATGAGGAAACGCTGGAAGCAACTCGTCAATTCCAAGATCATTATGCATATAATCTTTTTCTCTCTGGATAAGACTCCTTTTGCTAGCCAATGCTACTGGGTTCTGACCTGATAAACCTTGATCTAAAACAAATTGAAGTCTTTTATGAACGGCCGTCATCAAAGCGCCTCCCATCAAGACAAATTTATACGATTGTTGTGAGGGTTGACGTTCTTGCGTCAAGCCGATAGCTTCAGCGGCTTCCCAGATAGCAGGAATAAGGGCTTCATGTTTACCATCGGGACGAATTTCATAACGGAACTTAGCCTCATGAGCGAGCCAATGCTTTTGCAACTGGGCATCAACCTGATCTATATCATGAGCTGGATCTAAATCAAACTTCACCATAAGCTCTGCTAAGGCATCAACGGGGGCTCCATCACGACCGATCAAAATATGGTCGACAACTTCAGGCATAATATTTTAAAATTAAATCCCCTAAAAAGTACACAAATAAAATGATTTGTCAAAATGGATAGACCCTCTCCCAAGATCAAGAAAGCCCGAGCTCAATCCTCTCAAGCTTAGCGCCCAGTCGGACCAGATTTTCATCAAATTTCTCATACCCTCGATCGATGTAGGAGATGTTATTGATCATGGTGACGCCTTCCGCCACAAGTCCTGCAAGCACCATAGCCGCTCCCGCACGGATATCCCAGCTCTGGACTTGGGCTGCTTTGAGTGGCGTTTTACCTTTGATCATAGCTTGGTGGGCATTCATGATGTGGACTTTTGCGCCCATTTTTTCGAGTTCTGAAAGATAGGTCAGTCGATTCTCAAAAAGCGTTTCAAAGATGATCGATTCTCCATCACATTGGGTCAAAAGGACTCCGAAAGGACTCTGCAAGTCTGTTGGAAATCCTGGGAAGATAGCCGTTTTAACATTGCCTACCGATTGTAACCCTCCCTGATCGCCTTCTATACGAAGCGTATCTCCCGTGAAACTAAATTGCGCGCCCGTTTTTTTGAGCATGGCATAAAAAGACAACATTTCAGTGTGATTCACATTTTGAATTTCTAGATTCCCACTCGTCAAAACTCCCGCTATAGCATATGTCCCCGCCAACAAATAATCTGAAGGGATTGTCACATCCACCCCTCTGAGTCGATCAGTCCCTCGGATTTTGAGCCGATGAGAACCAATTCCCTCGATCCAAGCACCCATTTTTTGAAGCATGTTCAAGGTTTCTGTCACATGCGTCTCTGTAGCGGTAAAATAAAGTTCACACTCATCATTGATCCCCGCTGCAAACATGGCGAGATTAGCCGTCCCAGTCACACTGGCTTCTGGCAACAAGACTCGAGTATTTTTAAACTGTTTCCCCGAAAATTCTGCCGTGATCATCGTATCATCTTCCGATACCTGAGCTCCAAAATCCCGGAGTCCATCTAGATGCACATTGCTCGACCGAGCTCCGAGCACGCACCCTCCTGGCTGGAAACTTTGCAATTTTCCAAAACGCGCTAGCAGTGGTCCAAATACCAAAATCGCCGCCCGCATTTTGCGAATTTCAGGACAATCTTTGAGTTTGAGTGGATCGAGATCCTTAGCTTCTATCTCTACAATTTTACGCGTTTTATCCCAAATAACACTGGCCCCTATAAATTCAAAAATGCTGAGGAGTAATTCTACGTCTGAAATATCTGGAACATTTCGAAACGTACATTTTTCTTTCGTCAAAAGTGCCGCACACATCATAGGCAAACATCCATTTTTGGAACCCGGAATTCTGATCTGACCTTTGAGTGGTTGTTTCCCTTGAACTTTGAAAGCAAATTGGCTTTTTGGTATACGAGGTTTATCACCGGGATTGGCAAAAAGCAAAAGGTTATCACCCCCAAGCCGATAAAGCCGCTCTATAACTTCGTGATTAGTTGGTAAACTTTTGCCTTCCATCCAATTATGAACCGACTGTCGCTGCACACCGAGTTTCTCTGCTAAGCTCTTGGGCTTCCATCTATTATCATCGAGCCAGGTTTTAAAATCAGTAGCAAAGCGGATTTTCATAGTCGTTTTATTTTAAAAATAGTAATTCGTATGGCGTGGGGCCTATGTCGTATGGGGATATCCTCACATACGCTACACGATAACCAACCTACGCTCTGAATTCTATCTCCTTTGACTATAGAGTCAAAATTTTAGAGAAGATTCGGGTTATTTCATTATAAAAGCTTATAGATTGCTGGTTTCGCCGCCATAAAAAACTAGACAACAGC